>JAKQCH010000291.1 GCA_029573825.1 Spirochaetota bacterium
AACAAACGGCCATATTTACGGGTTCTGCATTTTCCAGAAACGCACTCACTTCAACACCGGCACAGAGATGCTCCTTTCATTTATTGTCAAAGCACTCCATCTCCTCGACGCATCTACCCCTGTAGAAGAATGCGAAAACAATAGGGAGGACCTTAACAGGATTCGCGGCATACAGGCGGCCCTTTTCCCAAGGATGGAACACATTGACAATTACGATACCGCGGCGATATATCTTCCCGTCGAACAGATGAGCGGTAATTTTATTGACGCTTTTTTTGTTGATCCCTCGATTTACCAGGTGGCAATATGCGACATTGCCGGATACGATGCCACCTCATCATTTATTGGCGCATCTCTCCGGACACTTATACGCTCTCTCTCGGGAAATCGCAAAATCCCTTCTGGCCTGATTGAAGCTATACTTGCCCGCCTCACAAATGTCATATCAACCATAAAAACAAAACTGAATTTCACCGTGTTTCAACTCAATACAAAAACCAACATGCTCCGGATTTCATCATACGGAAGCCTTAACACAATTTATTACACCAGCCGTAAAAATGGTATTATTCATCTTAACAGCACGGATATCGGCAATGAGCTGAGCAAAAAAGTCGGGCTCCGGGACATATCTCTCACACTTGACCCGGGGGATACGATTTTATATTATTCACGGGGAATCATCAGCGCCGCGGCTGAGAATAAAAGCAGGTTCTATGATGAATCAATGCTTTCCGGTCAGTTTCTCAGGGAGATTAAAGCCACGCCGATGGAAATTTCCCACAGCATAATTGAGTCGCTGTACTCATTTGTCGGCTTTCATCCTCTTAACGAGGATATTACCCTTTTCTGCATGACGCGTACCACATAACAACTGTCACAATACAATTTCCTTGACATTACCCGCCCCCGCCTGAATAAAGCCTCCATGGAACAGTATCTCATTAACAGCCTTGACATCGCCGGGACCCTTGCCTTCGCGATATCCGGCGCCCTCGCGGCGGCACGGAAGGACTTTGACCTCTTCGGAATTTCCTTCACCGCTTTCATCACAGCCCTGGGGGGAGGCACCGTGCGGGACCTCTGTATCGGATACACCCCGGTGAGCTGGATGCGGGACATGAACTATCTCTATATCATCATTCTTGCAGTGGTGGTGACGTTTCTTTTTTCAAAATATCTGCTGAACCTTCACCGCACGCTTTTTCTCTTCGACGCAATCGGCATCGGGGTGTTCACCATCATCGGCATGAAAAAGGCCCTTGCCCTTGACATTCACATTGTCATGGCCATCATGATGGGAATTACCTCCGCTGTCATGGGAGGCGTTTTCCGGGACACATTTCTCAACGAAGTGCCACTTATCCTCCGGGAGGAGATTTACGCCACGGCATGCCTCCTGGGGGCGCTGATATATATCGGCCTGGAGTACCTGGGGGTCAATCCGGTCCTGTGCCTCACGGTGACCATTATTTTCATTATCACCATACGGATACTGTCAATGCGGTATCATATCTCCCTCCCTAAAATCACGCTGCACCATGACCTGTAGGACGACAGAGTCACCCATATTCCTGTTCAGCGGGAACATCTCCGTGAACATCGCAGTCCCCGGTAATCAATAAAATTTTAACTATTTTATTGACAGATAAGCCCCCTGCGCATAAGTGTTTACATATATTCACGTTTGATAACAATCACACAGAGAATGTAGAAAGATTATGGCATTCATAAAAATTGACAGGGACAGATGCAAGGGGTGCTACTTCTGCATTGAATTCTGTCCGAGAAGCCTCATTACCGTATCTGAACACCACAACGCCCTCGGATATTTCCCCGCTGAATTCAATAAGGAAGAAAACGAAGACAAATGCACCGGATGTAAAACATGCGCGGTGATGTGTCCCGACACCGCAATAGAGGTGTATAAATGAGCGAACGGACCCTTACGAAAGGAAACATCGCCCTCGCGGAAGGAGCGATACAGGCGGGGTGCAGATTCTATTTCGGCTACCCCATTACACCGCAGAACGACATCCCGGAATACCTCGCCCTTAACCTCCCGAAGGTCAAGGGCGTCTTTATTCCTGCGGAAAGCGAAATTGCCTCCATCAACATGGTAATGGGAGCGGCAGCTTCAGGGAAGCGCGCCCTTACGTCGTCATCGGGACCGGGAATTTCACTGATGCAGGAGGCGCTCTCCTACATGGCGGGGTCCGACATTCCCTGCGTCGTGGTAAATATTATGCGCGTTGGCCCCGGACTGGGGGGCATTGCCCCGACACAGGGAGACTACAATCAGGCAGTCCATGGCGGAGGACACGGCGACTATAAAAACATCGTTCTTGCCCCCGCCTCGGTGCAGGAGATGTTCGACTTCACCATAAAAGCTTTCGAGCTTTCGGATAAATACCGCAACCCCGCGATGATCATTGCCGACGCCATGATCGGGCAGTTTCAGGAGCCCTGCCGGCTCACGCCGAAAGAACCGGTGATAATACCGGAAAAGCCATGGGCTCTCACCGGCCGCGCCGGAAGGAACCCGCAGCTTCTGAAGTCACTCTATCTCGGTGACGGCGAGCAGGAGACGCACAATCTTGTCATGAAGGCAAAGTATGACAGGATACAGGAAAGCGAGGTCCTGTACGAGACACGGGACCTTGATGACGCCGATCTTATGATAGTGGCATTCGGAACGCCGTCCCGCGTGGCAAAGACCGCGATCCGCGCCGCGCGTCTTCAGGGAATGAAGGTGGGTCTTCTCCGTCCCATGACACTGTTTCCATTTCCCGAAAAGGAAATCCATGAATACTCAAAGAAAATAAAAAATATACTGGTAGTTGAAATGAATACCGGCCAGATGCTCCGTGACGTGAAGATTGCGGCGCACCGTGACGCGAAGATATCTTTTTACGGACGTCCCGGCGGCGGGATGCCCTACCCTGATGATGTTGTCAATGAAATCCGGAAGGCACTTTCCTGAAAGGAATGAACCATGAATAAAATATTTTCAAGA
>JAKQCH010000294.1 GCA_029573825.1 Spirochaetota bacterium
TAGTCTCTGTAAGTCCTGAATAGTTCAGGACTTAAATGCAGGTCGCGAGGGACTCGAACCCCCAACCCTCGGTTTTGGAGACCGATGCTCTACCAATTGAGCTAGCAACCTGTGTAATGAAATCACTTATAAGACTCACAGAGCACATGTCAAGTATTTTTATAGAAAATTGGACTATACCAGGGGAATGTTCATTTCAGCGAAAGTTTTTCCGGTGTTGTCAGTGGAGACGGTGAAGTTCTCATGGTCAACGCCGACGCTTTTCAGGAGCACCACCACCATGGAGAGCCCCAGTCCCATACCTTCAGCGTAGGGATCGGGATCTTCAATATAGATTTCCGCGATACTGTCATAATGGGATGATTTCTCAATACGTTCAGAAATCCGTTTCAGCTCCTTCTCCGGCAGCGCGAGGTTGTTGATAATCCTGATCGTGAGGACACCATCATGGTCCCTGAGATAGGTCCTCGTGGAAAGCATTTTCTGTTTGGCCTTCAGCCCGTATTCAAGCTGGGACTTTTCATTCAGGATCGTCCGGACTTTCTCAATGACTTCAATTATATTCTCCGGATCTTCAATGGTGCCTTCATCGGTGAGAATCTGTTTCGCGTTTGCCTTATTTGCGTTGGCAATAAGTTCCTTGATGCAGGAATAAAGGGGGGTAAAAAGCTCCTCTTTCTGGTGTTTTTCTAATATTTTCGCGAGAACAAACTTGATTTTTTCCTCTGTATCATCAAGGAGAGAGTAGGAAATGAATATAATTTCCTCCTCACGGTTTATCGCCATCAAAAATCGTTCTTCGAGGGTGCTGGTTTCCATTGTTTCGCCGGTAAATCCTATCATAAAATATGCATCATTTACTTGACAGGGAACACTTGACGGGGAAAATCTGGCCAGTGCTTTCCTGTATATATTTTCGGTGTACAGTGACGTTTCAGATTAGCATTAAATATATGTACGCCAGTGCCTGATAGTACCGTAACAGGAATAAGTAAAAAAATTGTATTGATAATTTTCAAGAATAAAATAATATTCTGCCAGGTTTCGCCGGGGGGGTGATATCGTTCCACGCAGCGAACTTGAATGATCGTACACAAGGGGTTATATATGGATATCATTATCCCGTCACTGGCGTCAGTGATAAGCATAACAACAATCGGGATACTCTTTGGATTGATTCTCTCCGTGGCGAAGATAAAACTCCGCGTTGACCGGGACCCCCGCTACGCGAAGATCGTGGACGCCCTTCCGGGGGCGAACTGCGGCGCATGCGGTCAGCCGGGGTGCTCCGGTTACGCGATAAAAATCCTTGAAGGGGAAACTGAACTGACCCTCTGTCCGGTTGGAGGAGCGGAACTCGTTGAAAAACTTGCGGCTATTATGGGTGTTGCCGCCCATTCAATGGATCCCACCAAGGTCCGCGTCCGCTGCCAGGGCGGCACCGGCGTGACGAAATTCAAGTTCACCTATGATGGTCCAAGAAGCTGTATCGCGGCTCAGCAGATAATGGGTGGACACAAGGTCTGTTCGTACGGCTGCCTCGGTCTGGGAGACTGTGAGAGGGTTTGTCCCTTCGATGCGATCCATGTGAAAGAGAAAGGGTTCCCTGAAGTGGACTGGAACAAATGTACGGGGTGCGGAAAATGTGTGGAGGAATGTCCGCGGAACATCCTGAGCCTGACCGATGAACGCTTTGGTGTTCATGTCATGTGCCTGAATAAAGAAAAAGCGAAAACAATGAAGCTCGGCTGCAGTGTGGGGTGTATTGCCTGCAACCGGTGTGTGAAAGCATGTAAAGAGGTATTTCGGGACAATGAGGAAATTGAGACAGCAATTGAGGTCATAGACTTTCTTGCGGTCATTGATTATAGCAAGTGCATCAACTGCGGCAAGTGCGCAGAAGTGTGTCCGCAGCATGTAATTGAATTCAGGGAGTCGCCTTTAATTGTACGTCAGGTGCCGGAAGAGGAAGCTCCCGAAACAGATAATGAGGATGATACTGATGAAATCCTTGACTGAAATGAATGGTATTGAAAAGGCCGCCGCCCTTATGGTGGCGCTGGGTCCCAACGCGGCGTCAGAGATTATGCAGCACCTTGACGAGGACAGTATTCAGAAAATCGCCGGGGAAATAGCCAAGATTGACAGGCTTAACGTTGAGGACCGGGAGGAACTGATCGGTGAGTTCATGGTGGAGATCAGAAAAAACCGTAATGTTTCCTATGGCGGTGAGAATGTCGCGAGAGACCTCCTGATATCGGCGTTCGGGGAGGAGAAAACAAAGGATATATTCAGTAAGCTCTCACGCAAGGATCTCGAAAAGGGATTTTCCTTCCTGACGGAAATTGATTCGGAAATCCTCGTGTCGTTTCTGCAGGATGAATATCCCCAGACCATCGCGGTGACCATGGCGCATATTCCTCCCCAGAAAGCTGCTGAAATACTGAAGGCGCTTCCTTCGGATATTGCGAAGGAATGCGCAAAGCGTCTCGCGAAAATGGAAAAGACATCTCCGGAGGCGGTGCTGGAGATTTCCCGTGTGCTCCGGCGTAAATATGACAAGTACCGGATGTCAGGACAGGACCTCGAATCGACAGGCGGAGTTGATGCGCTGGTTTCAATCCTGAATTATATGAGCGGAGACCAGGAGCGTATGCTCATGGATTACTTCGATGTCGCAATGCCTGACCTCTCAGGTGAAATCCGCGATAAGATCTTCACCTTTGACCATATCCTCAATCTCGACAACCGCGAAGTCCGCGTACTCATTGATGAGCTCAATGATGACATGATGATCGCGAGGGCCCTGAAGGGGGCCGGTGACGAGATGCGGATCAAGTTTTTCCGCAACATGAGCCAGAACCGCGCAACGGACATTATTACCGACATTGACGCCATGGGGCCCGTGAGAATGTCGGAAATACAGTCAGCGCGGGACACCATTGTGGGAATTATGAAAGAACTCAACGACCTGGGAGTTATCGTCATAAAAAAACACCGCGAGGAATATGTGGAGTAGGGCGCAGGTAATAATTAATTATCAAAAAACATTTCCTGATTTATATCCCCTTTCTTAAAACCCCTGTTTTAAAAAACGCCATTAGAACGCATGGACATTGTCGGCATATCATTATCCCTGAAGCTCCCGCTATT
The DNA here is from genome assembly GCA_029573825.1 of Spirochaetota bacterium. Lineage (GTDB taxonomy): Bacteria > Spirochaetota > UBA4802 > UBA4802 > JAGODF01 > JAKQCH01. The sequence goes on from JAKQCH010000294.1 coordinate 3,154, forward strand.
TAAACTTGTGAGTTCAATCCGGGGAATTCAATGGGTTTAAAACTCAATACAATCACAAAAAAGATGATATAATTATTCTCAAATATGTGAAACTATGTTGATTTATTATTGGTGGTGTTTTAATGTATTTTAAAGAATAAATGATGAAATATCATTATGTTCAATCGATATCTCTTACGGTGTTATCTTTCGTACATTACAACGTAATGGAAGTATTATCAACAGTAAACAGGAGCCGGCGATGAGGGAAATTCTTAATACAATAAAAAATCTTTCAATCGGCAGAAAGCTAATGATAATCCAGGCATTATTAATTATTGTGATGATTACCACGCTTGCCCTGTCAACCGGGATGATTATTAAGAAACAGTTTACCGGTAAAAGCTTCGAACAGCTGCAAAACCTCAATGGGCGGATCATTGATATGATCGATGTATACAATGTCAAGCTGAAGGAGCAGGCGGTATCTCTGGGCAATGTTCTTTTCAGATACGGCACCGCCGGGAGGGATGACCTGGAACTTTCCCAGGAATCCATTGACAGATTTACAGATATCACAGGAGCGGTTGCGACCCTTTTTATCCGGCAGGGGGATGAATTTCTACGTACCGCGACATCTCTTAAAAAAGAAGACGGCTCAAGAGCAATTGGCACTACCCTTGACCACAAACATCCTGGTTATAAAAAAGTCCTCGCGGGAGAAATGTATACCGGACCGGCAGTGCTGTTCGGACGTAATTATATGACACACTATAAGCCTATCAAAGCAGGGAACGATGTTGTAGGTATTCATTTTATTGGTGTGGATTTCACTGATGGAATCAGAAACCTCAAGAAAAAAATACGCTCTGTCAGAATCGGGGAAAGCGGGTATGTATATGTCGTTGAGGACGAAAAAAGCAATACTCCCGGAAAGTGCGTTGTGCATAAAACTGTCAGCCTCGAGGGGACGCAGTTGCTTGAAATGAAGGATGCCGATGACCGTTTTTTTATACAAGACATGTTGAAACGCAGGAACGGAGTTATCGATTATTACTGGAAGGACAAGGATGATGCAAATGCCAGGGTAGAAAAAAAGCATGTGGCATATTCCTCATATAACGACTGGAACTGGATCATAATCTCCGGATCCTATGAAAAAGAACTGGTTGCCGATGGGTTCATACTTCGTAATTATATTTTTATAATTCTCATAATATCTTCCATAATAATGTTACTATTTTTATATGCGTCGATAAAAAAGATAATTCTTACACGGTTTCGAAAACTAACAGACCTGCTGGGAAATATATCGACCGGCGAGGGAGACCTTACCATGCGTCTTGCTTTTGATGAGAAGGATGAAATCGGAGAGGTGGCGCGGTTATTCAATAATTTCATCGGTGATTTCGAAAGAATGATTTCCGATATCAAATCCGCCTGCAACAAACTGGAGATTTCGGTGCACAAAATTCGGGAAGGCAATCTTGATCTTTCACGGAGAACTTCCGAGCAGGCCTCAACGATTGATGAGATTGTTACTATCCTGAAAGAAGCCATGGATGTTATCGCAAAAAGTGCAGACACTGCACAAAGGGCAAAACTGCACACTGATGAAGGTTCTTCAAAAGCATCAACAGGCAATGAAACCTCAGGGAAAGCGGTTGACGCTATTAATGATATTAGCAATTCCAGCAAAAAAATCGAGGAAACCATAACGGTTATCAATGATATATCTTTCCAGACGAACCTGCTGGCTCTCAACGCTGCGGTCGAAGCCGCTCGCGCGGGAGAACAGGGAAGGGGGTTTGCTGTTGTGGCGGGGGAAGTGAGAAACCTTGCGCAGCGGTCAGCGGTTGCGGCTAAAGAAATTACCGGGATTATCAACGAGTCAATTTCCCGTGTGGAACACGGCACGAAAATGGTAAAAGAAACCGGTGTAAGCCTGAAGGAGATCGCTGAATCGGCAAAATTTATTGCGTCTCTGATTTCAGAGATCAGCGATGCATCGGTTAATCAGAAAAACGGCGTCGAATGGATAAACAACGCGGTATTATCTCTTGACACCATGACCCGGCAGAATGCCGCACTGGTTGAAGAAACAGCTGCCGCATCCGAGGAGATGTCAGAACGAACAGGGTCCCTCCTGGCGTTGATTGGAAGATTTAAAACAGGCAATCAGGAATGTGTTCCCGTAAAAAATCGGTTATTGAATTCGTAACCTGAAATACCTGCCCGGTTATGGACCCGAACATCGTTCGGGTCGTATCGGACAACACCATATCCAGTCCACTGAACATCTCATGGCGGGCAAATTTATGTATCATATATTTCGATACGAAACTGTATTCGAGAATTGAAAATATAATGACCACCGTGGCGACAATCCAGAGATTATGGAGTTGGTTGAAGTTGATTCCGGCCGTCTGACTGACGATGATGCTGACTATCAAGAAGCCGGCCAACCAGCGCAGCGCTATGGAAATCGCTGTGAGTTCATTGAAACTCCCGAAGCGCTCCCGCAGTTCGATTTTCAGTTTTTCCTCTATCGTTTCCCCATTGTCGATCTTGTGGCAATATCGTACAAATGGGCCGTAGATGTAGCGGTACCATGCGATGTTTAAGGCGAGAAACAGCACCGCACAACCCGTAACGACATATATAAACTGATGTCAGGAAGATGTCAAGGAATGTTTTTTATAACAAATCAATCAGGTGGTGAATTATATATGGCACATATCCTTTCAGGGCAGGC
>JAKQCH010000527.1 GCA_029573825.1 Spirochaetota bacterium
GTTCAGGTGAGGGGGTATTCGTTTCAAGCCAGCGCGGATATCCGGTAAGTGAAATGAAGAATGCCTGCGCATAGCTCCTGTCCTTCAGCGTGGCGGTATATGGAAGCAGTGCTGCGGGGTTCTTGGTCCAGTAATTCAGGAGCAGCACGTCTTCGGTTTTCAGGCTTATGAAATAGGGCTTTCCTGAGAATGGATTGGGAACATAGCATCCCCCGCGGTCAATTTTGTCCATAAACCACTCCATGAAAAAGGCGGGGTCGGTCCTGCGGGAAAATGTAATGATTGAAGGGGAGATTTGCATCATTGGTACCGCTAATATATTAATTGTCAGAATTCAATGTATGATTATTATCTTCAGTGTGATATCACAATGTGTCAATTCCTTTACTGAATTACCTCTTGGATCAGGCATTGGCGGAATATCATTTCATAGCGAACAGGACTAACCCCGGTTTTTAAAAATTATTTACATGATTAAAAATAAATCTTGAAATATATTTACTATTTGGCTATATTGCCAAATAGTAAATATATGTAATAAAAAAAATAGTATTGGGAAATGAATTATAAAAAAATAATACAAATTACAATGGTAATAAGTTTATTGTTCTGCCGTGGTGTTTCAGTTAGCGGTGCAGAGTCGGAGTTCAGGTCACTTTTCAAATTCGAATATTTTCCTGTGATTCATAATGCTGAGACTATCGGATTTTATGTAAAGGATGAGGAGAGATTCAAACATGGTGATCGTGTATATGCGAAACAGGTGTACGGATTACCGATGAAGATTATAAACGGATTATCGGTAATGGTTTTTTACGCGAATAAGTATCTTATGGAAAATGAAAAACACAAAAAATCAATATATGGGTTTGATGTTAATATAAAAGCAGTGACAAAATTATTTTTTCTGAAAGACAGAATTCGTACTGAATACCATGAAACTGACAGCTTTAACCGTTATAGGAATGCAGTTGAGGCGGGCGTGAAAATTCCAAACTTTACAAAGGTATCATTATTTACAGGGTATGAGTTTCGCTACGATTCTGATCAGGAAAGGATAAATGTTAATGATATCCTATGCGGTATTCAGATTAAGCCTTCCCGTTATTTTTCTATAAGATTTTATTATGATGATGAATTTAAAAGGAGAAATAAAAGTTATTGGGAAAGGACCAATGCTTTTTGTTGCGCCGCATCGGTTTCGATGTAGGTGCGACGGGTTTATCTGAATATGATGGTTTATGGATAATTTGAGACCAATTTATTATTAAAAAAAAAGAGGTATTATATGAAAAAGATTGAAGAAGTATTGCGATCAATGACATTTGAATTTTTCGGTAGCGGTAGTCACAAGGTATCACCATCTTCACATATTTCTGATAAGAACGGTGTGGTGCTTGATGTGCGTTCAAAAGAAGAGCATGAAACAGTTGCTTTTTCTCTCATACATCATGTTCCTGTCATTCATATACCAATTGATGAGATACCGTCGCGAATCGGGGAAATCCCGAAAGATAAACAGGTGGGGACCTTCTGTTCCTCCGGAGTTCGGGCGACAATGGTGTATTTTTATCTAAGGGTGCTGGGATATAATAATGTGCGGATTATTGAAGGCGGATATGAAGAGCTTGTATCGGAGCTGAAACCGGGAAAACTGTTGAAACAGATGAAGTCCTGATTATACGGAAATACAATTGAAATGAATATTATAATATTGGCAGTAATAATTTTTATGATTGCGGTCCTCATGACCATGACCGGAAGAGGGGGCGGGAATTTTTATGTCCTTGCGCTTGTGCTCTCTGGTTTAACCATGCATGAGTCTGCGGCAACGGGTCAGTTCATCCTGTTTGTGTCATCGATTTCCGCGACACTGATATTCGGCAGGGATCGGCAGGTGGAGTGGCGTCTTGTAGTTGCGTTAGGTGTATTGACTGCGCTGTCAGCTTTTTTCGGGGGATATGTGTCGCATTATTTCAGTGGAAAAGCGCTAAAATTTGTTTTTTCATTTTTTCTGCTGATTGCCGCCGTATTGATGCTGCGTCCCGTTGAAGAAGCGCAGGACGAGGATGGGACAGTAAAAAAAGGCCACTGGCGGCTGAAATCAGGTGATAACGAATACAGTATTAACCTGCCGATTGCGGTTCCGATAATACTGTTCACGGGATTTGGCGCCGGAATGGTTGGAGTGTCAGGCGGATCATTTCTCGTGCCTCTCATGGTACTTGCGTGCCGGGTTCCCATGAAAATTGCTGTGGGGACTGCAACGACAATGGTTGCGGGTACCGCGCTCATGGGTTTTGCGGGACATGCGGTATCCGGGAATTTCGTTCCCGGGTCAGCTCTTCCACTGGCTGTCGCCGCAGCGGTGGGCGGGATTATCGGAGGCTCTGTTGCGTTGAAAACAAAACCGGCGGTACTGAAAAAGCTGTTCGCGTTCACCACAATGGCGGCATCACTTATCATGGTGGTAAACGCGGTGTTGACACATTAGTGCGTGATGGTACGAGCGGTTCTGTCATGCATAATAACTATGTGAAGAAGGTAATAATGGATAGAGATACACATGAACTCTATGAAGCCAGGGCAAAGATACTGAAGGCAATGGCGCACCCCAGCAGGCTCTTTATAATTGAAGAGCTGCAGAAACATGAAAGGTGTGTGAATGAACTTACAGAGATGATCGGGGTCGATATATCAACAGTATCAAAACATCTCAGCATCTTGAAAAATGCGGGGCTTGTTACCGATGAAAAAAGGGGCAACTGCATTTATTATACCCTCCGGGTTCCTTGTATTCTTGATTTTATGCAGTGTGTTGAAGCAGTTCTGGCAAACAATGCGCAGGGACATATTTATATTATGGATTGCTGCAGACGGAAATAGGTGTACAGAATTCTATTAGAATAATGTTGCTGTTTATTGGCAATTTTGCCAAATGCCATATATTTCATGGAGGTCTTACTTGTTTTGGAAAAATGAATGGAAACCCCTTGTCTGGATAACGGGCATATTTATTGTGTTTTTTTATCTTCCGGTAGGTGTTCCGCGTTTCGATAACGCGGTGATGGAGGCACTGCATCTTGCGCGATGGTATGCGGAAGAACATGTGCTGCTCTGTCTGGTCCCGGCATTTTTTATTGCCGGCGCCATTGCGGTATTTGTAAGTGAAGCTTCGGTTATGAAATACCTGGGCCCCACGGCAAACAAGGTTATTGCGTACGGTGTGTCGTCGGTATCGGGATCAATCCTTGCGGTGTGTTCCTGTACCGTGCTTCCATTGTTCGCGGGGATTTACCGGATGGGGGCAGGACTTGGTCCCGCGACCACATTCCTGTATTCCGGGCCGGCAATTAATGTCCTCGCGATTATTCTCACGGCACGTGTCCTTGGACTTGAGCTTGGTATCGCGCGGGCGGTTGGCGCAATTCTGTTCAGCATTGTAATCGGGTTTCTGATGCATCTGATTTATCGTAAAGAGGAAATTGCGAAGGCGAACGCGATGATGCACTTGCCTGAACCGGAAGTGACACGGCCCCTCTGGCAGAATGTGGTATATTTCGGCCTTATGGTGGCAATACTTGTATTCGCGAACTGGGGAAAGCCTGAAGCAACAACAGGTGTCTGGTATATAATATATTCATACAAATGGATTATTACAGGAGCTGCATCGATTGGGCTTGCGGCAGTGCTTGTGTTCTGGTTCACCATGCCATGGTGGAAAGTCATTCTTGCCTCAGCTCCTGCGGCGGTTATAGCGGTAGCATTTCCACAACAGACAATGATTGCGTTTACCGTGGGAGTGATAGGACTTTCTGTCATTACCAGCACCGCGGGCGGGGAAAATCAGGAATGGTTCAGTCAGTCCTGGGGATTCGCGAAGCAGATACTGCCGCTTTTGCTGTTCGGGGTCTTGATTGCGGGGTTGCTGCTGGGGCGTCCCGGTCAGGAAGGTATAATTCCTTCAGAATGGGTGAGCAGTGCAGTGGGAGGAAATTCTATCTGGGCAAACCTTTTTGCATCTGTGGCGGGGGCCTTCATGTATTTCGCGACCCTCACTGAAGTGCCGATTCTTCAGGGGCTCATAGGCAACGGTATGGGAAATGGCCCGGCGCTGGCGCTGCTCCTTGCGGGACCAGCGCTGTCCCTCCCGAACATGCTGGTGATCAGGAGCGTGATGGGAACCGGGAAAACAATTGTGTACGTGTCACTGGTAATAATCATGTCCACAATATGTGGAATGATATTTGGAGCATTATTCTGATAATCAAAAAGAAATATTTTTGCAAACAGATGCTGTAAGTAAAAAAGTAATATTTATGCAGAGGAGAACTAAGATGAAAAAAATTCAAATTTTAGGCACCGGATGTGCGAAATGCAACAAACTGCAGGAAATTTCCGAACAGGCCGCAAAGGAACTGGGAATAGAATATGAGGTTGAGAAAGTAAAGGAGCTGAATAAAATTATGGATTTCGGCGTGATGATCACTCCGGCCCTTGTGGTGGACGGCGTGGTAAAGGTGGCGGGTAAGGTCCCTTCAATGGAAGAAGTTAAAAAATTGATTCAGGAATAAGGGAGGCAGTCCTGCGCATTCATTTTCTTCCGTGGGAAAAGGAGGGTGCAGTTGCGGCTGTTGTTAAACATCAATGATTTTTAAGAACAATTATAATTCAGAGGATAAATATGACACATGCAACTCATTTAAAATCTTTATTGAAGGGATTACTTCTTCTCTCGGCGGTGATACTTATTGCAGTTTCAGGACTCGGACGTTGTGAAAACTGTAATTATGAAAGAAGCTGTAATGATGAAGCGGGCATTACTTCCAATCATGTTGCGGCTTCAGCGGCTTCACAGAAAAACTATGAAACAGTTCCGCAACGTTCAGAAGCAGTGGTGACCTTCGTGGAGCTTGGTTCCCTTAACTGTATTCCGTGCCGCATGATGCAGCCTGTGATGGAAAAGGTCCAAAGCAAATATAGCAGCAGAGTAAAAGTAATCTTTTATGATGTCTGGACCCCCGCCGGAAGGCCCTTTGCGCAACAATATGGCATTCAGGCAATACCGACGCAGATATTTCTTGATAAAAATGGAAAAGAATATTTCCGGCATCAGGGATTCCTTTCATTCGAAAATGTTGAGGACGTGTTGAGAACGGGCGGAGTTAAGTAATGGTGCTTGAGGTATTCGGATCGCTCTCTTCAATGCTTTCAGGGTCTCCAGCGATTATGCTGACGGGTTCGTTTCTGTGGGGCATCGCGAGCATACTTTTAAGCCCCTGTCATCTGGCCAGTGTGCCATTGATCGTTGGGTACATCAGTAATAGGGAGATCGCGAGCGCTGGAAGAGCCGCTGTGGTATCAACAGTATTTTCTTTAGGGATATTTATAACAATTGCCCTTGTGGGAATTGTAACTGGTCTTTTGGGAAGGCTGCTAGGTGATGTGGGGCCCATTGGCAATGGTGTTGTTGCAGTTGTAATGATTGTTGTTGGATTGTATCTCATGGGTATTGTGCAGCTTCCATTTCTGGAAAGGGGGATGGAAGTGCATGCTGTACAGGGAAAAGGTCTCATTACAGCATTTGTATTGGGGTTGATATTCGGTGCCGCACTGGGCCCCTGTACCTTTGCGTACATGGGACCGGTTCTGGGGATCGCATTCGGCACTATGTCGTCAAAGCCGTTGTTCTCATCAGGGCTCATTCTGAGTTTTGCAATCGGTCATAGCCTTGTGATAGTAATTGCCGGGATATTCAGTAAAACAGTACAGAGGCTGCTTGACTGGAATACTGAATCCCGCAGTGCGATGATACTGAAAAAAGTGTGCGGGTTCCTTGTTGTGGTGGCAGGGGTATATATGGGGATTTCATCATTAATGTATTTCCTGCAGTAATACATTGAAATGTAGAGGTGTTTTTATGAGCGAACATATCTCAGAAAAATTATCATTCCTTGACCGCTACCTGACGGTCTGGATTTTTCTTGCAATGGCTATTGGTATCGGCCTGGGGTACTTCTTTCAGGGCCCGGTAGTAAGTTTTAACAGGGTATTTACTGTCGGGAAGCATACCAACATCCTTATCGCAGTTGGCCTCATCCTCATGATGTATCCGCCACTGGCAAAAGTGAAGTATGAGCTGATGCCGAAAGTTTTCGCTGACGGGAAAATTCTTGGTCTTTCCCTGGTACAAAACTGGCTTGTGGGGCCAGTTGTCATGTTTTTGCTTGCAATACTGTTTTTCGGATTTATCGCACCGGCTGTATTTGGCCCTGATCCGCGCTGGATATATTTTATGACAGGGCTGATCCTTGTGGGCATTGCGCGATGCATTGCAATGGTGCTTGTATGGAACCAGCTTGCCGGGGGCAGCAGCGAGTATGGGGCCGGTCTGGTGGCTTTGAACAGTATATTTCAAATATTAACATTTAGTATTTATGCGTGGGTATTCGTTACGGTTCTCCCTCCATTTTTCGGTATGAAGGGAACGATTGTTAACGTCACAATATGGGATATATTTATCAGCGTTATAATATACCTCGGTATTCCCTTTGCAGCAGGGATACTCAGCAGGGTAATACTTTTGCCGATTAAAGGCCATGAATGGTACGATACGGTGTTTGTACCAAAAATATCTCCCGTAACCCTTGTGGCACTGCTTTTTACTATCGTGGCAATGTTCAGCACCCAGGGGAATCAGATCATCAACCGTCCATTTGACGTGCTCTGGATAGCCATACCCCTTTCATGCTATTTCGTGATCATGTTCATGGCGAGCTTCTTTATGGCCCGAAAACTCGGCGCCGATTACAGCAAGAGCACAACGCTCGCCTTCACGGGCGCGGGTAATAACTTTGAGCTTGCTATTGCAGTCGCAATCGCCGTCTTCGGTATAGCATCGCCCATAGCCTTCGCTACTGTGGTAGGGCCCCTCGTGGAAGTGCCGGTTCTTATCGGACTGGTAAACGTATCGTTGTATTTCAAAAAGAAGTTTTTTCCCGGAGAATGAATGTTTTCGTCAAAAAAGAAAATCAGTGATGATCGAAATCATGTTTTTTACATGAGGTTTCAGGATAGTCTGCCGGTGAACTTTGCAGAAAATTCATTAATAATTCACAGAAAAATTACATGCTGTTAATATTTTCAACTGAAATTATTTAATGGAGATTTCAATGAAAAAACAACGTGTACTGTTTCTCTGCACCGGCAACTCCTGTCGGAGCCAGATGTCAGAAGGCCTTGCGCGCCATCTGAAGGGCGATGTGATTGAAGCATACTCTGCCGGAACTGTGCCGAAGACTCTTGATCCGAGAGCGGTAACGGTGATGAAGGAAATTGGAATCGATATATCATCTCATTACTCGAAGCACGTAGATGATCTTGGTCCTGTGGCGTTCGATTACGTGGTGACGGTATGCGGTCATGCAAATGAAAACTGCCCGTTCTTTCCCGGAAAGACAAAAGTGATACATGTGGGGTTTGAGGATCCGCCGCTGCTCGCCCTGAATGCAGGGAGTGAGGAGGAAGCGCTGTCTTATTACAGGCGCGTTCGGGATGAAATTCGTTCGTACATTGAGTCGCTTCCTGAATCATTATATAAAAGTGGGTATGATATCTCATTGAATCAGTAAATAGTCAATATTTGTTGACAACAGAATCGCCTTTGCTATATTCCAGTGAATCCAGAATTGTGAAACGGGGGACACCATGGAGTCACTGAAGGAACTGGGGGGTGTTGTTACCACCCTCCCGAGAGGCGGATATCTCGTCGATACATCTGCCGGTTACATACAGTTCGGTTCACCTCCGGAAACCATAAAGGACACCATGATGC
>JAKQCH010000536.1 GCA_029573825.1 Spirochaetota bacterium
TTCACCTCCCCCCTCATCCACCGGGACATGGCGCATCTCATCGCGAACTCCACGGGGCTGTTTTTCCTGGGTCTGATTTTTCTCGGGCTGGAGCAGTCCCGGGCAGGGTTCATTATTATCCCCATCTATCTATTCAGCGGAATCGGCACATGGATTATAGGGAGGCCTGACTCAAACCACATCGGCGCGAGCGGAGTCGTCTATGGCCTCATGGGATACCTACTCACCATCGGGTTCTTCAGGAAAAACGTCTGGACGATACTGCTCTCGGTCCTGATATTCGTGCTCTACGGCGGGACCCTCTGGGGAATAGTCCCCATCATCAACGGGGTCCATGTGTCATGGGAGGGACATCTCTGCGGGTTCCTCGCGGGGATACTGACTGCCTGGTCCGAGTCAAAGATGAGGCGGTAACAGGCCCCTATTCTCCGTCATGATGTTCACCATGAGGCGACTGCGCTACCGCTGCGGTGATTCTCCGGTGTACCAGTATCCACATCAGGGGCACAAGGACAAGCATTCCCAGGGCACCGGGCGGGAAGTTCAGGAGCATCAGGTTAAAGAGGCCATGCAGCACGCAGGACAGTATAAGCCCCCGTGCGATCGCAGCCTTCTGGTGCACCACCATGTTCATCTTTGCCAGGCCCAGGGCATATCCCCACAGCGCCGACCAGAGCGCGTGTCCCGGGACAGTGAGAAACGCCCGTATGAGGTAGACCTTCCACACCATCCCGAAAGCCCACACCGGGTTCGAATATTCAAGGGCAAGCTGTGGCGCTAAATACGAGCTGAGAATAAAGTAGGCGTTTTCGAGAGAGGCAAATCCCAGGGCAACAGCAACAGCATAGACGATACCATCCATGGGTTCATCAAATTCCCGGTGGCGGTATATTGTCAGGCGCACCGCTGCGAACTTGAGGGCCTCTTCAATCACCGGCGCCGCGAAAACCAGGAGCGTCAGGGTCCTGCCGCTGAAGGGACGCTCCAGAACAATCGCCGGAAGCACCAGGGCCATCCCCAGAAAAAACATCTTGATCACCAGCAACTTCGGTTCCGGTTCCACCCTGTCGCGCCGGTAGAAAAACCAGAGCCAGAACACGCCGGGAGCGAGGGAAAGGACGAGGACGCCAAGACTGTCAAGATGGTAGAAAGGGTTGTTCATTGTATTCAATCCGGAGGGTTCTCACCTGATTCGGCTTTCTCACATTCACTCATCCGTCCAGGAAAATATTCCTTCCCGGAACAGACGGATGCAGGCGTCGACAATTCCGGCATCATAAATTATTCCCTTTTGTTTAGAAATCTCTTCAAGGGCGCGGTCAATCCCGGGAGATATCCGGTAAGGGCGGTTAGTACCCATGGCCTCGACAACATCAGCCACAGACAGAATTTTCGCCTCAAATTTAATCTGGTCGCCTTCGAGTCCCATGGGATATCCCGTTCCGTCGATACGCTCATGGTGCTGCAGCACAATTGACGCAACGGGCCAGGGAAATTCTATGTCCCGGAGAATTTCAAACCCCACATACGGGTGCGCCTTAATGACGTTAAATTCCTCCTCCGAAAGCCTTCCCGGTTTGGTCAGAAATTCACTGGGTACATAAATTTTACCGATATCATGAAGATACCCTGCGACTCTTATTCCTTCCACCGCTTCATCGCTCAGCCCCAGTTCACGGGCGATAGCACAGGCAAGCCGAGATACCCGACGCTGATGCCCCACAGTATAGGAGTCACGTTTTTCAAGGGCGAACATGAGTGAATTTACCGTCTGGTGAAACAGCCTCATCGCAAGCTCGGTACTCTGCTCCAGCTGCCGCGTACGCTCGTGGACTTTCTCCTCCAGCACCTGATTCAGCACCTGTTGCTCATCCCTGCTTTTGAGGAGATCGCGGTTCGTTTTATCGAGGTCCAGGTTCTTCTGCATCAATTGACGCTGAAGCAGTTCGATTTCATTTCTGCTCTGCTGAATTGACTGTCGGTACAGACTTTCCTTTGTCACATCCCGGATCACAACGAGGGCCTCTCCGGCATTTCCGGGTGAGTTAATTACGTATATATTGAAGAATATCTCTTCGTAGAGAGTCCGGTTAATTCCGAGAAGACTGTACTCACTGCGTCTCCCGCTGACAACATTCCGGATATCCTCTTCAATACCAACCATCTCCGGAAGCACATCAAAAACATCCTGTCCGGTGCCATCCCACTCAATATCAAGGAACCTGCACAATGAGTCTTCAATAAAAATAATTTGAAGATCAGTATTTATAATGGCATAGAATATCCCAAACCGGCTGAAGAGCGCCTCAGTAATTACCGACTTCATAAGTTTACCTTATGAATAATTTTAGATGCGAGATACGTAAACAACGCGTCCACATTGCTGTTTTCCTTTGCACTGGTAACAAACCAATTTTCATGGACAGACGACATAGCGCCGGTAAACTGAGCAACCACATCATCAATCCGGATACTATTTGAGTCAGCGATATCTGATTTATTCAGGGCAAATACGAATTCAGCCTCAGGGCAAACAGCACGCATCGCCGCGACATGATGCTGCATGTTCCGGACTGTTTCCGGCCGGGTAACATCGCCCACCATTATCCCTCCCGCAGCCCCCCGCATATATTCCGGGGAAACCTTACTGAACCCGTCATCACCGGCAATGTCCCACAATAATAATGAAACCTCCGCATTCTCTTTCGCCAGCGCAACCGTTACATCTTTTTTTGTGACTTTCACTCCGATAGTCGTAAGATAGGTATCGCGGAAAACATCAAAGACAAAACGCTGAATCAGACTCGTCTTACCAACGGCATAGTCTCCTATCAGTACTACTTTACATTTCATTTGTAAAGCCATTGTATCTCCATCAGGCGGCGATATTCATCTGCATGAGGAAAGCACACCGATCTGCTTCAGTATATTTCGAATCCCAGTAAAATAATATCGTCATCATAGGGCACATCCCCGCGATACTCCCCCAGAGACTTCATCACCGCATCCAGGGTATCTTCTATAGTGCTCCTCCGCCCCCTCTCGAACAGTGAAAGCAATTCCTCTTCAAATCCGACAATCCGGTCCTGTTTATTCCTTGTTTCAGGTATCCCATCTGTATAAAGGAATACCATATCTCCGGAAAAAATTCTTACTTCATTTTCAGGATACGTTGCATTCGCCACAAAGCCTATCACGATTCCGCTTTCACCGGCGAATTCCGCCTTCCCGTTCTTCCGGAGAATGACCGGGAGAGGATGTGCGCCCGCAGAAAAACGGAATTTTTTTATTGTCCCCAGATCCAGCACGCCATAAAGACCGGTAATAAAGTACGACGCGATATAACCATGAAGCTCATTGTTCATCCGGAAAAGATACCCCCCGGGATCATTACTGCAGGTAAAAAAAATTCTCTCAGAAAAATATTTTATCAGCGAGAGGAAAAGCGCCGCCGTAACGCCGTGCCCTGTAATGTCGCACAGAAACACTGCGGCACCCATCTCTCCGAGTGGCACAATCGAAAAATAGTCACCCCCCACTTCCTCCAGGGGCTGATATCTGACAGCAATTGAGCATCCCGGAATGTCAGGGGGTGTTTCATCAATCAACGCAGAAAGCGTCTTTCGCGCAAGACGAAGGTCATTTTCCATGACAGCGTTGCGGTCCCGGAGGCTTTCCTCGCTTTTCGCAAGGCGGTCCTCCATTTCCTTCCTTTCTGTGATATCGGCCATAACACCGACAATGCCCCCTGTTGAACCGCCCACAGCCGGGAATGCCGCCCTGCTGACAATCACATAGCGTTCTTCCCCCCTGCAGTTTTTCACCACAGATTCATAATGACGCTCCCCGCCGGAGACGAGAAGATCTTTATCATCCTCCCTGTGAAGCGAGACAATTCCCGGGAACATCATATCATGATCTGTTTTCCCTATTATCTCATGCTGCTCCATCCCGACAAATGCCGCAAAGGCAGTGTTGCACCCGAGGTAGCGCCCCCTCTCATCTTTATAAAAAACAGGGTTTGTCATGGTATTGAGGAGGGTGCTGATAAACTCATCCCCATGAAGGAGTTCCATATTCGCGAGGAACAGCTCATTTCTCCGCTGCTGCACATGGCGGAGGGACATCCCGGACTCTGTGACATCTTCAATAACAACAATGGCATTTTTATTTATCTCATAGGGATACACATGAAGATTAAAGAATATCTCCCTTTCAGGTATCCTGTTAACATATCCCAGCAGAAATTTTTCCATCAATCCCGATATAATTTCCATGATATCAGGCTCCAGTCCCACCACTTCGGGAAATAATTCACTTATCTCACTACATGCCATACTACTTTCAACACCGAGATAATCAAGGAGGTCCACCGGCACATTTTGAAAGGTTAAATTTTTTCCCAGCACCAGGGAGTAAATTCCAAACCTGCTGCTGATGACTTCATTGACGGCGGACACTATTGCTTCTCCCTCAT
>JAKQCH010000393.1 GCA_029573825.1 Spirochaetota bacterium
TGCCAGCCTGTTTGCACCGTGAACACCGGTACAGGCCGATTCTCCTGCAACAAAGAGGCTGTTGATTGATGTCCGTCCGTACAGGTCCGATACGACCCCGCCGCACATATAGTGGGCCGCCGGAACAACAGGAATCGGTTCTCTGGCGATGTCGATTCCTTCCTCAAGACATCGCGTATAAATGTGGGGAAACCGCCCTTCAAGAAAATCTTTTCCCTTGAAGGAAATATCCAGGAGCACATATTTATCGCCATGTTTTTTCAGCTCACGGTCAATGGCCCTGGCCACAATGTCCCGCGGTGCGAGCTCCTTCATGGGATGCACAGACTCCATGAACCGCTCCCCTTTCATGTTCATCAGCAGCGCTCCTTCACCCCGCACCGCTTCACTGATAAGAAATGACCGGCCCTCCTGGTTTTCACAGTAAAGGGAGGTGGGGTGAAACTGGATAAATTCCATGTCTCCGATAAGCGCCCCGGCGCGGTAGGCCATGGAGGTCCCGTCCCCTGTGGCAATTTCAGGATTTGTGGTATGGAGATATACCTGTCCGACTCCTCCTGTGGCAAGGAGCGTTATGCTGGCATTGAAGGTATGGACAACGCCGGTCGCATTTTCAAGGATATAGGCGCCATAGCAGGTAACAGGCCCCTCTTCGTCAATTTTTCCTTCGCTGTCGGGAAGAAGTCCCAGCTGGTGCTCGGTAAGAAGGTCAACGGCAGTATGGTCCTCGAAAATTGTAATGTTTTTGAGTCCGGCGATTTTATTGAGCAGCGCACGTTCGATCTCAGCGCCGGTGAGGTCTGTGGCGTGGACTATCCTGTTGTGGGAATGACCACCCTCACGCCCGAGGTCAAGAATACTGTTTCCTTTATCATCAACACGGGTGGAGAAAATCGCCCCCCATTCAATGAGTTCCTTAATGCGTTCAGGACCGTTATCCACAAGAATTTCAACAGCACTCCTGTCGCATAAACCGGCGCCGGACTTCAGTGTGTCTTCAATGTGATTTTCAAAGCAGTCACTTTCCGATATTACCGTAGCGATACCGCCCTGAGCATAATTGGTGCTTGAATCGTAGTCCCTTTTTTTCGTCACAATATTGACCGTGCCGAATTCCGATGCCTTGATGGCAAAGGACAGCCCCGCGATACCGCTGCCGATTACAAGAAAATCTGAGGTGTAAATCTCTGCACTCATCGCACTCCCCGGATACAGGATAAATTTCTATAAACCTAATTTCATCATTTCGCGCCGCTCACCGCCAGAAAATTCCGGTATACCGCGTCTTCAATGGAGGATAATTTCTCCCCTCGCAATTGTGCAAGGAATTTATAAGTATGGGAAACATAATGGGGGCGGTTTTTCTTGCCCCTGAATGGAACAGGGGTGAGGAACGGTGCGTCGGTTTCAAGGAGCATCCTGTCGAGTGGCACATATTTCGCCGCGTCATGGAGTTCATGGGCGTTTTTGTAGGTGAGGTTGCCTGCAAAGGAAATGTACATTCCCAGGTCAAGAATTCCTGCTGCGGCGGTACTGTCTCCTGAAAAACAGTGCATTATCCCTTTCCCCGGTTTCAGCCGCTTCAGGATTGCGACGGTATCATCCATTGCCTCTCGTGAGTGGACAATAACGGGAACGCCATGGTGCTGTGCAAGGCCGATCTGAAACTCGAAAGAGCGCTGCTGCATGGCGGCAGGCTGATGCATCCGGTAATAATCAAGTCCGGTCTCTCCAATTCCGAAAAACAGGTCGATATCACCCGCCACCATGACCTCTTCCGTAAGTGCAGCCAATGATTCAAGGTCAATCTCAGTGGCGCGGGATGATGGATGAATACCGAGACTGAACCGTATGCCGCGGTCACGGTGTTTTTTCGCAAAGTCATAGGACCACCGCAGCCCCTTCACGTCGATGGAAATCTGAACCCCGAAGGCGGTGCCGCTCTCCTCCATCTCCACGAGAAGATCTTCTTCGGTGATGTCCCCGTCTTCAATGCAGAGATCAAAATGAGCGTGCGTGTCGATATACATGAAAACCCTTCAGTCAGTTATTACGGTACCGATACCGGCGTCGGTGAAAATTTCAAGGAGGACCGCGTGTTCCACTCTCCCGTCAATGATATGCGCCCGGTGGACGCCGTTGTCCAGGCAGCTCACGCAGCAGTTCACCTTGGGAATCATGCCCCCGGTGATTTCCCCGCTTTTTATGAGTCCCGCGATATCATTCTTTTGAATCGAGGAGGTAAGCGCACCTCCCAGCTTCACGCCCTCCACGTCGGTGAGAAGGATAAGCTTTTCGGCGTTCAGTGCTTCTGCGATCTTCCCCGCTGCTATATCGGCATTGATGTTGTAGGTGATGCCGTTTCCATCAACTCCAATGGGAGCGATAACGGGGATGAACCGATCACGGTCAAGGGTCTCTATGATCTTCGGATTGACTCTGCTCACCGTCCCAACCTGGCCGATATCATACTCATTGTTGTTTTCGTGATGATATATTTTCGTTGCCTCCAGGAGCCCCCCATCCTTCCCGGAAAGGCCCACCGCCGAACCGCCCACGGTGTTGATATTATTAACAATCTCCTTGTTCACCTTTCCCACAAGGACCATTTCCACTATATCCATCGTTTCTGCATCAGTGACCCGCATGCCTCCCACGAACTCTGACTTTTTCCCGACCTGACCAAGAAGCTTGCCGATCTGGGGACCGCCGCCGTGAACTATGACGGGATTTATTCCCACATATTTCAGGAGCACCATATCAAGGGCAAATGACCGTTTCAGGTTTTCATCAATCATGGCATTGCCGCCGTATTTAATAACGATGGTCTTGCCGAAAAATTCCTTTATGTAAGGAAAGGATTCTGTCAGTGTGTTTACTTTTTCGATATAACGCTTCATGGTGTTCCGTCCCCGGCATGTAGATTATTGTGTGGAGAAATAAAGCTCTGCTGTACCCGGCCCGATGCCTTCATGACACAGCCGTGAGAAGTGTAGTATCTTCACCCCCGGTGTCAACAAAATTCCACGGGAAACTTTCTCTCACCGCAATCTTTAAAATTTACTTTACAGGAATGTGTTTTCAGTGCAGAGTTCTTCCATACAGCCTGTACTATATCTGCGGTTACTGGAAAGGACATTCCGCCATGAAAAATATATTCCCCCTCACCTGTTTTTTACTGCTCCTCTCGCTGGCCCTTCTGGTGCCGGATCATTCCATCAGCGCCGCGCAGGTAAACGGCTCACTGGAAAAATTCAATACCACACTCGTGACAATTACCAAAAAGGCGATTCCCGTCGTGGTGAACATCACCGTGGAGAAGAAAGCAGACCGGAAAAAAATCATCCAGTTCATGGAACCCGACATGCCCTATAAATTTAAAGCTCCGACCAGGCCGGTCTCAAAGGGTTCCGGGGTCATTTTTAATGACAAGGGATATGTCATCACCAACAATCATGTCATTGAAAACAGCACCGACATAAAAGTCACGCTGTCAGACCGCCGTGAATTTCCCTGTGAACTTGTGGGAAGTGACCCCGCCACCGACCTCGCTGTGATAAAGATGAAAACCGTACCAAAGGAACTCCCCACACTGAAAGTGGCTGACTCCGATAAAATCAGCGTCGGAGAAATCGCCGTGGCAATCGGCAACCCCTTCGGGTTTACCCATACTGTCACGATGGGAATTATCAGCGCTACCGGGAGACAGGACGTGGGTCTTGCGGATTACGAAAACTTCATTCAGACAGACGCCGCCATCAATCCCGGCAACTCCGGCGGCGCCCTCGTGAACATCAGGGGCGAGCTGATCGGCATCAATACCGCCATCATTTCGCGTTACGGCGGCAACACGGGGATCGGGTTTGCGATCCCTTCAAATATGATGAAACAGGTTGTAGGGGAACTTATTAAAAACGGAAAAGTTGTCCGGGGATGGCTCGGCGTGTTTATCCAGCCGGTAACACCGGACATCGCTGAATCATTTAACTATAAGAGCCTTGAAGGAGCACTGGTTTCAGATGTCATGAAAAAGTCTCCGGCGCAGAATTCAAAAATCAGGGCGGGCGATATTATCACGAAAATTGACGGTACGGAAATCAGGGACGTCAATCACCTCAGGCGCATTATCGCATGGAAACAGCCCGGCACCAGCGCAAAGGTGTCGGTTTTTCGCAGCGGAAAAATCTTTGATGTCGATATGAGCATCGGCACTCTTCCGGAAAAAAAACTCATTGCCCAAAAAGAACGTCTCGGCCCCCAGGACGACCTCGGCATCGTCATACGTGACATTGACGAGGAGCTCGCCTACCGCTACCGGATACCCGACCGGCGCGGTGTGGTAATCGTGGAAGTAACCCCGGATTCCCCCGCTGACAGCGGCGGATTAAAATCCGGCGACACAATCCGTGAAATCAACCAGAAACCGGTACGGGACACCAGCGCGTTCCGCACTATCCTGATGGAACTGAAATCAAACAGGCGCCTGCTTTTTCTGGTGCGGAGGCTGGGCATTAATAAATTCATTGTGGTATCAAAACCGGAAGAATAAGGCTTGCCAAATGATGCCGCAATCATGTTTCACGGGGTAACATTTTCAACGTACGTGATTCTAACTGTGTACATAGTTTCCAAATCATCGTCAACACGCTGTCAGACCATATTATTTGACCGCGGAAATTTTACTTTCATGGGGGACATCAATGCGTAATACAAAGAATGCCATTGTATTAATGTCAGTATTCTGTTTTTCCATGCTCGTCTTTTCTTCCTGCAGCAAGGGGGACGAACCGCAGGAGGCACAACGCTTCAGGTCAGAAGCCCCGGCACCCGCAGGTAACGAACGGATGACTTCAACACGAGTTGCACAGGACGCAACACCGTCCGCATCAGAAGATACTCCCGCACTTCAGGAAAGCAGCGACATTGAAACCGATGACCGCGCAGCCGGCGGATTCTCCCTTTCCAGGATTCAGCCCCTTTTAAAGATGCCCTTTACCGAAGCGAAAGACCGACTGCTTGAATACAATGTAAACCTCAATTACAAATGTGATAACTTCAAGAAAGCGCGCCTTGTAATCCTCGATGTGGCATCACGGTACGGTTTTATCCGGTCAGGGTACACTGATATTTACCGTGATTCAAATATGACGGTGCATGTTTCAGTCCAGGCCGCACACCTGTACCGCTTTTTAAGGGAACTTGACAGCATCGGTGAACTCTTCAAGGAACACATCAACGTCAATGACCTCACTGAACAGCTTGTGCTGGCGCAGCGGCAGTCCCGGCGCGAACAGGTTCGCATTGAAAGGAAAAACCGCGCCATGACAGGGCTTTCTGCACAATCAAAAAACTGGACCGCCATCGACCAGTCCCTTGAGCGAAGTGAAGACGCCAGCGACCGCGCGGAACACAGCAAATGGCAGATCGCGGACCGTGTGGCATGGGCTAAAATTACCATCAATATTGAACCGACTGGAGAAATCCGTATTCCCCCCTATAAAAAAGCCCTTTACTGGCTTGTTGAAACTGCCCTTGAAACAGTATATTCGCTCATTTACCTGATTCCGCTTCTTGTTGTGGTGTTCCTTATATGGTGGCAGAGGGGCAGGATTGCAGGAATTTTTAAGGGACAGAAGATCAAGAAAAACAAAGACGAGTAAAACGGATATAATATCCGGTGGTGCTGTTTTTTTAGGACACTGATAAAGAAGACAGCATGGTGTCGACCAGTGTCACTTTACGTTATATGAAAAGGTGCGTGGATTTTGTGTATGGGTAAGATTAAAGTTCTTGTTGTTGATCATTCAGCGGTAATGCGTAAATTTCTTTCCGATGTGCTGATGAGTGCCATGGATATCGAAGTTATTGCCACTGCGCTTGATCTTTCCTTTGCCCGGAAAAAGATTAAAATGCTATCTCCCGATGTTGTTACCCTCGATGTAAACATTCCGGGGGAGGATTATGAGGCCTTTCTCCATGAACTTATTGCTGATAATCCAGTTCCCGTTGTGGTGATAAGCAGTCATTCTTCCCGGGAAACAGCGCGTGCCGCGGGTATTATGGGATCCGGGGCGGTGGATTTTATTTTGAAGCCCTCCTATGGTGAAATCAGCACAAAAGAAGCACTCATGACATTCAGCGGTGAACTTCATGAAAAGATTCGTGCCGCAGCGCAATCACGGGGTGCGATGAGTTTGAGGCCGGTACTGTCTCCCCGGCCCGCAGCAGTGCAGCCTGAAGGGCAGAGCAGCAGTATGGTTATCGCGGTTGGCGCATCGACGGGAGGCGTTGAGGTGCTGTTTTCAATTCTGACAGCGCTCCCTGATACACTTCCGGGAATTGTCATTGTCCAGCATATGCCGGTTGAATTTACCGGTCCATTCGCGGAGCGGGTCAACAGGTTCTCCCGTCTCAGAGTGGCGGAAGCAAAGGATGGGGACAGGGTTATGGACGGAACTGCGTTTATCGCTCCGGGGAATCTTCATGTGCGTATTGGAAGGGACATGAAGGGTTTTTTCATCATTCTTGATGATAGTGCGCCGGTGGGAGTGGGCCGATTCAAACCCTCAGTGGATGTCCTTTTCAATTCCGCCGCTGCTGTCGCAGGAAGTCATGCCATGGGAATCATACTTACCGGAATGGGTGCGGACGGAGCAAAAGGCCTCCTTGCAATGAAAGAAGCCGGCGCTGTCACCATTGCCCAGGACAGGAAATCATCAGCGGTGTTCGGTATGCCGATGAAGGCGATTGAGTTTGGCGCCGCGACCATGGTGAAGAGTATTGAGGGGATTGTGGAATATCTCACCAGTCTCGCAGGATGATCTGCTCCGGATTGTTAGACGTAACCGGCATGGTGCAATAAAAAATATTTGATCGGAATGTTCAGGTATTAATTGTGCGATGTAACTATTGGTGAGGATAAAGAAAATACAATGGATTCAACAATTCAAAGGACAAACAGGGTCGTTCTTCTCACAAACTGGTTCCTGGACGGGTTTCTTCTGCTCGGATATATCGCAGAATATCTGAAAGGGGGAAAAAGTTTTTTTTACGTTCTGGTGTTTTTTCTATTGCTGATTGTACCGATGGCCCTGGCACAGTATGTGTATCATAAAGAAAAAAACAGTACGCGAATAAAGTTTATAACAATTACGGGTTTTTTCATTGTTTACTCATTTGTACTGTTTACCTCAACGCGCCTTCTCGTGTTTGTATATATTATCCCGATAATTCTCAATTATATGCTGTATTTTAACCTCAGGTTTATTACGTGGTCTGTTACGGGGATGGTGGTGCTGAATCTGGGGAGGGTATTGTACCTGTACTTTTATGTGGGTATGAATGGCAGCTCAATTACCACGGACTACACAATTCAGATGGCATGTGTTATTCTTGTCGCTGTTGCACTGTATGTCACCACCCGGCTGTCAAATCAGTATAACAGGGAACACCGGAGAAAAATTGAGCAGGAACAGGATGCGAAAACACAAACAGCCGAGGCAGTGAGGGAGCAGATGGTGGCCCTCTTCGAACAGGTTGAGCGCCAGAATAACCTTGTGGTGGAATTTAATAACAGGTTGAGAGCCCAGACCGGAAGCTTTGAAAATATGACGGCTTCCCTTCAGAAACTGCTGTCGAAAGCTGATTCAATACGTGACATATCGGCACATCAGCTTGAGGGAAACGCGACAATTGAAAATTCAATTACCGATTTCCAAAAAGTCCAGGATACGACAAAGGAGCATATCAGGTCCTCGGTCGGCGGTATTGCCGAAATTCAGAACCAGACCGGCTCTATCGAAGAGATGGTGCTGAAGGTTGAGAGCACTGTTTCGGACATCAAGGTGCAGAGCGACAGGATACGGAACTCCGTTGAATTAATAGTGGAAATATCCGATAAAATTAATCTCCTTTCATTGAATGCGAGCATCGAGGCCGCACGGGCGGGAGATTCCGGAAGGGGATTCGCAGTGGTAGCGGATGAGATAGGGAAGCTTGCGGTGCAGACCGGGGAAAGTATCAGCGAAATTTACAAGGTTCTTGATAATAGTTCCCGTACCACAGAGGAGGGGGTCACGGTTATACAAAATACCGCCTCCATAATCAGGGACATGCTGCAGTATATGCAGAAAAATTCACGGAAGATTGAAGCGCTGCAGGAAAGTGTCATCAATGAGGAACAGTATATTAATATTATTATTCATGAAATGAAAAAGAACATGGAGCTGGCACAGCATATCGGCAGCGAAACAGATGAGCAGAAAACCTCCATTACCGACTCCTCCCAGATGATATCGATTCTGAACCAGTCTCTTTTTGAAATGCTCGACAGCATGAAGGAGCTTTCTGCGACATCAGAGGAAATCCATTCCAGAGCGGACCATGTGGTACAGAGGATATCCGGCACCATGTAGCCGGGAGTGAGGGAAAAGGCGCTCTCCGCCGCCTTCGGCGGCGGGAAAACACCATTGTTATCTTAGAGGCGAATTAAGTGTTAGAAGATAAAGTCCGTGGAGAGAAAATTCGACTTGCGGTTGCGGACAATATCTTTAATGATAGTGTCGTTGAGGTCGTTGTTTTTCGCGGCCACAAGGGTCCGGATTGAAAAAGCCCGCAGGGCATCTGAAACGGAGAGCGTCCCTTCGGCGGAATCCTTCCTGCCGGTAAAAGGGAAGGTGTCCGGCTGCCGCTGACACTGGGTGTTGATGTTGACCCGGCATACCTGGTTTACCAGGGGGTCAATGAGGGACGCGATCCTGCCGCTG
>JAKQCH010000418.1 GCA_029573825.1 Spirochaetota bacterium
CGGCGCCAGCATCATGCCTGTGGAAATCATCAAACAGCTTTCCGATACATTTCAGGGACTCAGATTATGGAACTATTACGGCCAGACGGAGATGGGACCCGTCGCGACGATCCTGAAACCCGAAGACCAGATCAGAAAGCCCGGTTCCGCGGGGAAACCGGTACTGAATGTAGAAACGATGCTCATGGACGATGACGGCACCGCTGTTCCTGCGGGAGAGGTCGGAGAAATTGTTCACCGCTCCGGCCATGTCATGACCGGATATCTCAATGACCCGGAAAAAACTGAAGACGCCTTCGCCTTCGGGTGGTTTCACAGCGGCGACCTTGGAAAGTTTGACGATGACGGATTTCTCTATGTGGTGGACAGGAAAAAGGACATGATCAAAACCGGCGGCGAGAATGTTGCGTCACGGGAGGTTGAGGAAGTGCT
Organism: Spirochaetota bacterium; assembly: GCA_029573825.1. Classification (GTDB taxonomy): domain Bacteria; phylum Spirochaetota; class UBA4802; order UBA4802; family JAGODF01; genus JAKQCH01. Next base: position 433 of record JAKQCH010000418.1, read on the forward strand.
GTATCAGCACCCTGCGGTCGAAGAAGTTGCGGTCATTGGCCTTCCTGATCCGAAATGGATTGAAATCGTGGCAGCTGTTGTTGTCCCGAGAAAGGAAGCGTCCCTCACGCCGGAAGAACTCATTGCGTTCAGCAAAGAACGACTCGCGGGATTCAAGTGTCCCAAGCAGATATTCATCCGCCCGTCGCTCCCGAAAAATCCTTCAGGGAAAATACTGAAACGCGAGCTGAAAGCGGAACTGGCGTACGTAAATTAACGCCGTATCAGTTTCTGCGCCGCCACGAGAAGCGCGTCCCATACGGGAGCGAATGGCGGCGCATACCCGAGATCAAGATACGCGAAATCCTCGAGCTTCATGCGTGATGTTATCGCCGCGGCAACCACATTTATCCGCTGGGCGGCGTTCTGCCGTCCCAGTGTCTGGCCGCCGATTAATTCCCGCGTGTCCTTATTGATAAAAAGCTTCACGAAAATATTTTCCGCGGCCGGGCAGTATCCTGCAATATCATGCCACGTCGCTGATGCTGATTCCACGGGTATGCCCGCCTGTTCCGCGTCATGTTCATTGAACCCGGTCTTGGCGACCTCAAGGTCGAACACCTTCACCAGCTGTGTTCCCACGATACCCCTGAACACCTCATCGCTGACGCCGGCGGCCTGCAGTCCCGCAACACGCCCCTGTTTGTTCGCGGTTGTCCCCATAGGCATATAGGTGTCCTTTCCCGTGATCAGGTGCTTCACTGTTGCGCAGTCCCCCGCGGCATAGACGCCGGGGATGTTTGTTTCTGATTTTTCGTTTATTACAATCGCGCCGCGGTCTGTCATCCCGAGGCCGGTATCCTTGACGAAGGCTGTGTTGGGGACCACTCCCACCGATGCGATGATGAAATCAGTTTCGATACCGCCTCCCCCCTTGAGGGCGACCGTGAGCCTGTTTTCAACGGCAGTAATTTTTTCGACATCTGCCCCTGTCCTGATATCAACATCGAACTCATTCAGCTTCAGGGTAATCTTTTCCCTGATCTCCGGGTCCATTGTCATTGCCACCGAATCCATCCGCTCTACAATGGTACAGGAGATTCCCAGCTCCCTGAGGGTCTCCGCCATTTCAAGACCGATAAATCCTCCCCCTATTATCACTCCGGAGCGCGGGAAATTTTTCTGAATAAATTCCCTGATACGGAGACCGTCATTGAGGTTTCGAAGCATAAAAACTCCGGGGAGATCAATACCCGCGAAGCTGGGATAAAAGGGTCTCGCGCCCGTGGCGATTACCAGCTTATCATATCCGTACTCGCTTGTACTTCCACCGATATTTATGATAACTTTTTTTAAGGAGAAATCTACATGTTCCACTTCAGCCAGGGTGACGATATCGATCCCCCGTTTTTTAATAAAATCATCTTTATCAATCGCGATCAGTTTTGTGTAGTCATCAATGTGTTCGCCGATGAAATACGGCATTCCGCATGCCGCATACGATACATATTCGCTTTTTTCAAATACGCCGATAGACATATTTTTATCGACGCGCCGCGCCTGGGAGGCCGCGCTCATCCCTGCCGCCACACCGCCGATAACAAGCAGATCGTAATGTTTCATTGCTACCTCCCCATGCAAAAAAAATTTGCCGCAGCCTCTAATTCCGGGAGGGTATGTCCTTTCTCACATACACCTTCTGCCTGCGGTCAATATCCGCAATGACCCGATAATGTGTTGTAACATAGGTATAGAAATCATCAAAGTATTTTTTGTGCAGTCCCCTTCGCGGATTGCCATTGCTCTGACCAAAGTCAGGACGAAGGTCCACAATGTAATCCGGAGGACTGACCTTGAATTCACGCAGAAACCGCTCCCACATCAGGTCAACATTTTTGAAGTTATTATAACGCCAGAGCTTGACCTTGTCAAGAAACTCCCCGGCGGAAAAGAATGATGTCTTCGACATCTTCCTCTTTGTTTCAAAGTGAATTTCATACCCTTCATCCCATACCCACAGGGTTTTGTCGGGAGGAACGTTTTCCACAATCCATTTTTTCAGGTTTTTCCGTTCATTAAATGATTCATCATAGGGATGGCTCCAAGCGTTATAGTTTGCAAGGCCAAGGGCGATAACAACAAAAACTCCCCCGAATATGACGGCATATCTGCGGACTTTCCCTTCAAGAAGACTGATCCCGTAATCAATACCGAAGATAAGTCCCGGCAGCATGTACAGGTAATACCGTGGATGTGACTTGTTCATGATAATTTTCGCCAGCATGGCGCAGAAAAGGGCTGCCAGGATAAAATAAATGTATGTATTCTCCCGGTACAGCTTTTCTCTCACCGCACGGACAACCCCGTACACCGTAACCCCCACAAACGGCAGCCACTGCCACAGCACAAAAAATCCGAAAAAGAAAAATCCGATCTTCATGTACCACGGCTTGACGCCGGCATACGTTGAAGCCCAGATTATATTCCAGAAATGCCAGTCCCCGAGAGCATGGTGACTGTAAAAATACAGGAAGAATCCCGCCACGGGCACAAGGAACCCTCCGAAAGCCGTCATGCCTTCAGAAAGAATTTTTGAAATCCGGAAACCGTGATTTTTCACTGTAATAAATGGAACAAGGAGAGTATAAAAAACCACATTTGTGCTGATCAGCGTCGCACAGGACATAAAAAAACCGAAGAGAAAAAGCTGCATGAAATCTGGCTGAAAATCATTTTTTGCAATATAATAAATTCCCGCGAATGCGGGAAGCAGAAAGGTAAAGGGAATATTGTGGGGCCACAGATGGGAATTTATCGAAAGCATGATAAGCAGAATTATGGAAAGAAGCATTCCCCGGACAAAACCTTCACGGTTCCCAATAATCAAAAAAACGAGAAAAGCGGTTATGGTCTGGATGATGATGGCGGATATTTTCAAAGTCCAGTACATATTATCGTACCCGAAAAATTTCGCAAGCCAGAAAAATTCGAAATATCCAAGGGGCGGGTGACTGCAGCCGAAATGGGTATACAAAACTCCGCCATCGAGCATAGCCCTTGCGGCCTGGATATAATAGAAAAGGTCGACACGCCAGATATCAGAGGCGAAGAGATATGTTGCCTTCAGCAAAAGTCCCGCTGCAAGCAGTATGAGAAATCCCTGAAACTTTTTCACAGTATTCATAACACTCACCCTCAAAAAAATTATCAGAGATGCTGAAAAAAATCACTGCATGAAGAACTCTCGCACCATATCAATCACAGAGAGCACCTCATCCTTCTTCATGCCATACCACAGGGGAAGACGCAAAAGCCGCTCGCTTTCCCGTGTCGTCCAGACATCTTCTCCATGAAAATATCCGAATTGTCTGCCCGCAATTGAAGAATGAAGAGGGATATAATGAAACACCGAATAAACCTCCCTGGATTTGAGAAAATCAATCAGGGCGGTGCGTTCATTTAGGTCGGCGACTTTGATATAATAGAGGTGCGCGTTGTGAACACACTCTCCGGGAACAACAGGTCTGGTAATGCGTCCCTCTTTCTCAAGGTCAGCGAAGGCGTCATGATACATGTTCCAGGTATTCATGCGGTCAGCGATAATTTTCTCCGCTTCCTCAAGCTGCGCATACAGAAATGCCGCGTTCAGTTCTGAAGGCAGATACGAAGAACCGAGGCTTACCCAGCCGTATTTATCAATTTCACCCCTGAAAAACTTCGCCCGGTTTGTCCCCTTTTCCCTGATTATTTCCGCATTCTCAACATAGTCTTCCCGGTTAACGAGAAGGGCCCCTCCCTCACCGCACTGAATATTTTTCGTTTCATGGAAGCTGAATGTCCCCAGGTCCCCGATAGTCCCTGCGCTCCGGCCCTTATAGGTCGATAGTATTGCCTGGGCGGCATCCTCAATCACATGTATATTTCGCCCTTTTGCTGCGTCTGCAATACTGTCCATTTCACATACGACACCGCCGTAGTGTACCGGCACGATGGCCCTGGTTTTGTCTGATACCGCGGCCCGGACACACTCCTCGTCCATATTCATGGTATCAGGGCGGACATCGACAAACACAAGGCGGGCGCCCCTCATGACAAAGGAATTTGCCGTGGACGTGAAGGTAAATGAGGGCATAATCACTTCATCACCCTCCCTGATATCCGCGAGGATCGCGCATATTTCCAGGGCGTGGGTACAGGACGTGGTGAGGAGCACCCGGGGGCAGCTGAATTTCTCCTCAAGCCACCTGCTGCATAACCGGGTATATTCTCCATCACCGGCGAATTTATTTTTTTTGATTACTTCGTTGATATTGCCGGCTTCCTTCCCGGTCACCGCCGGTCTGTTAAATGGTATCATCTGTGATCTCCTTCATGGGGCCGGAATTTTTCTCCGGGCCGAAAACAACAAACTTCAACAACGCATAGAGCACCAGCGGAATATAGGTCAGCGCGATGATCTGCCCGAGGTATGCGTTGACTCCGAGTATATCGCACAACACCCACAGGGAAATATAATTCATGCCGAAGGTAAGGACATATACCAGAAGGAACCGGAATATCCGGCTGTTATCGTGGGTTTTAAATACAAGCACGGAATATGTCTTAAAATTGAAAAATATACCAAAGATATAATCAACACCCAGCGCCACCGGCTTGTTCTCAGTTAGCCAGAACACAAGGGCATACACGAAATAGCCCACCGCGGTGTTCAAAACACCTGTCAGCACAAACTTCAGGAACTGGACATCAACGATTTCTTTTATCAGCCTTCGCACCGGTTTTTTCCCGTATAACAAATTGAGGAAGATTATTGATATTAAGATACGCCCGTCCGAGATATTCCCCTATTACTCCGAGAGACATAAGGATCATGCCCCCCACGACGAGGTTGATTACCACGATGGATGTCCAGCCCTCCACCACGTTGGTGCTGAAAAAATATTCTGCTACATAGTATATTCCCAGCAGTAATCCGACAATCGCGATACATACTCCCGAGAGAGAGGCAAACCGCAGGGGGCTCACCGAAAAAGTTGTGGCAAGTTTCATAAAGACTTTCAGGGAGCGGATAAAATTATAATTGCTGTGCCCCCTGAACCGTTCATGGTGGGCGACATCCACCTGAGTTACATTTTTTGTGACCTGCAGCAGAAGTCCGTCAACATAGGGATAGGGCCCTTTATAACGGACCAGTTCATCTACCACTTCCCGCCGGATTATCTTAAAAGGTGAAAGATAAATTCCGGAGGGTTTTTTTATCAGTATTTCAGCAACCTTGCCGTTAAACCAGCTTCCGGCATTTTTCCACCATGCCTGCAGTTTTGTCCTGAAATTCGCGTAGCAGATATCATATCGCCCCCCAAGGCCATCCACCAGGGCCGGTATATCAAAGGGACTGTGCTGAAGATCATCATCCATAATTACCACGAGGTCGCCGGTGACATTGTTGAGTCCCGCCATGAGGGCATTGTCCTGACCGAAATTCCTCATGAGGTTTATCCCGATAAGGGTTTTATTTTTCTTTCCGGTTTCTGAAATCCGCTCCCAGCTCGCGTCGCTGCTGCAGTCATTCACCATGATTATCTCATGGGGACAGGTCTTCAGCGCAGTATTTATTTGCGACACCACTTCCGCGACACAGTCTTCACTGTTATAAACCGGTATAACAATACTTATCTTTTTTTTCATTATCAGAACCTGAAATTATGATGAAATACCTTCTTTAAAAAATAAAAATCACGGGACAGGGGAAAGCATATCAGCACACAATATATTTACAAATCCCGGCGACAATAGGAACACAATAACAATTTGTCAATCACAGTACAAGAACATTACCGGAATAAAAAAAGGCGGCCCTCTGTAAAAGGCCGCCCCCTTCATTACACAATTCCGGTCTAATCAAGCTTACCCATAAGCTCTTCACTGACCTCTTTTACACCAGGCGTACCATCAAGTTCAATAACTTTAATTGAGCTGTCTTTCTTCGAGAGTTCCTTGAAATAATGTACCGACGCGAGGGTTCCCGTTGCAGTATCGTAATAGATGTCATGACGCTTGTTGATCGCCGTCTCATCCTGATCATCGGCACGGGCGGAAAGCTCGCCGCCGCACACGCGGCACACCATTTTCCCGTCCTTTTCCGCGGGCTTGATGGCGTCAATATATATATTGTTGGGATGGTTGTTATCGTTCACACAAAGGCGCCGTCCCATGATCCGCTTTTTCGCAATTTCACGATCCAGTATAATCTCAATAACAAAGTCAAGCTTCATGTTTTCTTTTTCAAGAGCCTCGTGCATCGCTTTTCCCTGTTCAGAGTTCCGGGGAAATCCGTCAAGGAGCCATCCGTTTTCACAGTCTTTTTCCTTCAGCCTGTTCAGGATCATCGGGATGGTGATATCGTCCGGAACAAGGTCGCCGCGGTCAATGAATTCCTTGGCTTTCTTCCCCAGCTCCGTACCGCCTTTAATATTCTCCCTGAAAATAACACCGGACTCCACATGGGTAATATTGTACTTCTTCTGCACAACAGCTCCCTGTGTGCCCTTACCGCTGCCGTTAGGGCCAAATATCAGTACGTTCATATAAATACCTCGTATTTTTATTTTTTCTTTGCATCCCCCTGCCTCCGAGCGGGAAGATGGAAAGTACGACAGGAAAACCCGGCCCCCCATTGCCGGGAACGATGCACACTGAAGGTCATTGCATCACCCGGATAAAGCAATACGCGGACCACTCCACTAATTATATTTTTATCTTCGCGTGAGGTACAACCGGACTTTTCTATATAGTAGGTATTTAGATATGATGTGCTATTTATGTCAAGAATCTTATGAAATGAAATGCGCAATACCTGCAACAAAAAACGTTTGAGCAATTCAATGACCGGAACTGACGATATTAAAAAACCCGCTCACCGAGCGGGTTTTTATACATTCCTGTGAGAAATTATTATCGTTTCAGGTTCAGCAGCTCCTGCAGCATCTGATCAGAGGTGGTAATAGTACGGGAATTCGCCTGGAAACCGCGCTGGGTAATGATCATGTCGGTAAACTGATCCGAGAGATCCACATTTGACATCTCAAGGGTGCCTGCAACCACCTTACCGCGCCCGGCGCTGTTCGCGGAACCGATATTGGCCTCGCCGGAGTTGTTCGATGATTCAAAGAGGTTCTCACCGCTTGCAGTCAGTCCCATGGGGTTGGTAAACACTGCCATACCTACCTGCGCCAGCGCCTGCCGCACACCGTTGGAATAGACTCCGGTGATGACACCGGAATCATCAATATTATATGACTCCATGTATCCCATGCCGTATCCGTCCTGTTCAACCGCACGTGTTGTGGACTGGGAGGAAAACTGTGTAATACCTTCAAGAATACCCGCCTTCCCCAATTCAAGGCGCACGGAGCGCACATTGGGATCTCCTGCAATCCGGAAATTCATGTTCGCGGACAGCGTCCCCTGGTTGAGCTCATCAGGACTTGCATCGTCCGCAACTGAAATGAGCCGTCCTTCAGGAGAAAACCGCAGGTTGATCCGGGTGCCTGTATTCGCCTGGTTAGGCTGGCCCGCACCGCCGGGGACATCAATGGTAACCGCTCCCTGGGTATTGGTGATAGCAGCCGATGCCGTCCATTGATTGGGGCTGGTTTTCCAGAATGTCATGGTAAGTCGATGAGGGTCTCCCTGGTTATCGTATACGTCTATATTCGTTGTTACTCCTGCGGCGGCGCGCATCTGCGCAGTAGCGTTAGGCGGCACCACCTCCATTCTGGCATCCAGGTTGGACTGATAACGGACGAAGGAAGTTTCACGCGCTTCAACTTTACTGTAAATCGGTATGACTATATCTTCAGGTGTTCCGGATGTGTTCACTGCCATCTGGCCGTTTTCATTCCGTGCCGCCATCCACCCCTGGACTTTAAGCCCGTTTGCAGGATTAACCAGTGTTCCGTCGCGGTCAAGGGCGAAATTACCGGCCCGTGTATAAAGAGTTTTGTCACCGTCGGACACCATAAAAAAACCGTCCCCGGAGATCGCAAGGTCTGTCTGGTTTCCGGTGGTCTGCAGGCTCCCCTGTGTGAAAAGCCGGTCAATCGAAGCAATGGTCATGCCGAGCCCCACCTGCCGTGGATTAACACCGCCCACATTTTCCTGGGGCCGTGCCGCGCCGGAAATAGTCTGGGAGAGCATGTCCTGAAATGTCACCCTGCTGGCTTTGAATCCGTAGGTATTGACATTTGAGATATTGTTGCCGATCACATCCATCCGTGTCTGATGGTTTTTTAAACCGGAAACGCCTGCAAAAAGTGATCTCATCATAACGAGTAAACTCCTGAACTTAGAATTATTACAATATTTCCGCTACAATCCTTCCGCTTATTGTGCGGTACCCGGAAGAATCTCCGTTTCCCGCTGCTGATGCTGCGGCGCAGTATTCCGGCGCGCTCCCGTTGACGGCTCCTCCCGGTCCGGAGGATACACCGCGCAAATTTCCGACATATCCAGCTCCCTGTTGTTCACAAGAATCTTCACAATATTGTTTCTGTATGATATTTTTGATACCGTTCCTGTTATCTGCTCTCCCGATGTGGTAATTACCGCATCCACCTTCTTGCCGAGAAGAGAAAAAGCCTCTGATGCCCGTGAACTCTTATGGAGGTTCTGTATGGCTTCGTTGATATTTGTCATCTGCTCAAGGGATGAAAACTGCGCCATCTGGGCGATAAACTCCTTGTCCTGCATCGGCTGTGTAGGGTCCTGATGACGAAGCTGCGTCACAAGGAGCCTCAGAAAGGAGTCCCTTCCAAGTTCCCCGGGCTGTGTGCCGTTGGGGCGCCTGAGCCGTGCATTTACCTCGCTGGTACTCCTCTGCGCCCTCATCAGCTCTGCCGGCGACATGGTCTGATTCAATTCCATTACAACTCCTCCTACGCGGTCATATCAAATGATCCGTCATGATAGATCATCGCACCAAGTTCATACTGCTGCCGGGAATCCATCGGTGTGCCGGCCCCCGTTACATCATTTTCCTCTTCTTCATTTTTACCGGCAAACTGTTCCTGCTGCTGCCTTACATTCACCTGAAATTCGCCCACCGCAATGCCTGCATCCGCCATTTTCTGACGAAGCGCTCCAAGGTTTTCCAGCATCTGGTCCCGGGCCTCATTGCTGTCCACAAGAAACCGACCGTTAATAATTCCGTCCTCAAGACCGAGGCGCACATTCACGCGCCCCATTGACTCAGGGAAAAGCTGCATCGTAAAATGCCCGTTTTTCCCGTCTTTCACCACAAGGCGGGAATTGTCCAGCATGCTCTGGAGCTGGTCGTTAAAATTCTGCATCCGCGCCATACCGTCAGGAGCTGCCCCGGTGCGGGTAAACTGCTGTCCCTGCCTGAATTGATTAAACCCGATGTTCGAATCGCTGTTTCCCTGCGCCGATTCATTACCCACAGGACGAAGGGACTCCACAAAACCACCGCTTCTTTCACCTGTAACAGCGAAAGCAGGTTTCTGTTCTCCCTCCACCGCCCTTTCCCCGCCGGGACGTGCCACATGTTCCGCATATCTGCTCATCATTTCCGAAAGACGGGAAAATTCTTTTCTCAGGTCAGGAGTTTTCTCCCCGAGGGCCTGAAGAAAACGCGACATATCTCTGCCTTCACCGGCAGCCTCGCGCATAACCGCTTCAATTTTAGTTTTCAAATTCCGGAGAAGCGCTTCGACCCGCTGCGGCTCCTCACCGTCACGAATAAATTCCTTCAGTTTTAAAAGACCCTCTTTCAGGTCCCGATGTGCCTCGCTTTCTCCCGGCACTTCCCGGAGCGCAGCGAGAAGACGGTCAACCTGCCTCCCCGGCTCGGTCAAATCCGGCACAAACTCCGATGTCTTGCCGGGAGCGCCACCCTGAAGCGCTGCGTTCAGTTCATCTGCATGTATGGTGCTGTCATCTGTCAGTTCTGCGGCAGTTTCACTCTTTTCATTACTTTCAACTGCATTCGCGGCTACATCACTGTCATGCTCATCCGGCTTCAGGGCTTCACGTTCCACGGAATCTTCGGGATCCCGCGCATCCGAAGGCCGGGAAGCTTCACTGTCCGCGACATCCGCTCCTTCCCCTGCGATCTCCGCGTTATCAGAATCCCGCTCCACTGCAGCAGGCTTTTCCCGGAGAGAAATGTCCTCGCGGGGCTCCGCTTCCCTGATGTCCCTGAGGGAAACGCTGTTTTCCTGTTCACGGGGCCTGTTCATTTCACTGATGTGACCCGCCAGCATATTCATGAAACCATGGTCCCCTGAATCCGGGGTTACACTATTATTTCTTGCGGCAAGATTGCTGCTGCTTGCCGCGAGGTTCAGAACATCTGCCTGTATAATGAGCGTCATTTTACCACTGCCTGAAATCATAGAGTTAACGCCTGTGCCGGAATCCGGCATTGCATTTACCATTGAGCCGCTACATGATAATTATCGTTATGGGAAGAAATTAACTGAATAAAATTTTACCCCTGCAACCGGAACCGACTGACATACCGGAAGGAAGTGTCGGAAAACAGCGTGGTTATGTCACATGGATAGAGGTTTAACTGCCTGCATTGTGTGCTGACAGGGAAGAAGTGATATCGAAACATCCCGTGGGTTGATAAAAAGCGCGGAAATCAGAAAAATCACTAAAAAACAGGGGATTTTTCCCTTCAAAACGGACGGCATTACCCCGGGGGTAATGCCGATTCGATAATCCCATGGACACGATCCATCAGATCCTGAATATTTTCGTCATTATAACCCTCAACAGCGACGGGTGCATGGATCACGAGGCGTACCTTCCCGGGAAACAGTTTCATGGTGCCCGCGGGAAGAATATTTTTTGACCCGATTATGGTAACCGGCAGCACAGGGAGCCCCAGGTCCAGGGCCATTTTGAAAGCTCCCTTCTTAAAGGGCATCATGACCCCGTCCATACTTCTGGTTCCCTCCGGAAAAAAGATTACCGAGGTACCG
>JAKQCH010000423.1 GCA_029573825.1 Spirochaetota bacterium
GAAGCGGGGGCGGTCCTCGGTGATCTCTGCGACACCGGAAATATTCACGGTTATTCAGCAGAATTTGTGAAAAGCGCGGAGGAAGCCGCGGGGACCTCGATCCCTCCCGGTCGGCAGCGTGAGGGGGAGCCTGTAATCGCGGAGGCTCTTGTGGTCCTTGAAAAGAGCTACCGCTTCGGAGGAACGAGCGGTATCGGGGAACTGAGCCGGGCAATTCAGCGCGGCAGCGCGGCGGAAGCTGTCAGGCTGTTGCGGGAGGGAACCCGTGGAGATATCATGCTCAATGATTCAGCTCACGGCAAAGGATTTACGGATTATCTCACTGAAACAATTGCTGACCGGTACGGTCCCCTCCTTGCATCGAAGAGCCCCGAAGAAGCGCTGCTCCTGTTTTCGAGCTTTACGGTGCTCTGTGCCCTGCGGAGGGGTCCCTTCGGTGTGGAACGCATTAACGAGCTGATAGAACGGATACTGGCGGAGCGGGGTTTTATCGACCCCCATGAGCCGTGGTACCACAGGCGCCCTGTGATGATAACCAGAAACAGTTATGAGCTGAACCTCTTTAATGGAGATATGGGAGTTGTCTTCGGTTCCCCTGAAGGGAAAAAGGTTTTTTTCCCTTCAGGGGAGGGAGCTGTACGGGGAATAAATCCATCACGGCTTTCCGGATATGAGACAACCTACGCGATGACGGTGCACAAGAGTCAGGGGTCCGAATACGATCATGTCCTGCTTATTCTGCCGGACAGGCCGTCGCCGGTGCTTACCCGAGAGCTTCTTTATACCGCGGTTACCAGGGCACGGAGCACTGTCGAAATATGGGGTACACCGGATATCGTGCGTGAAATGATTGCGGCGCCCACAAAGCGGAAGTCAGGGCTCCGTGATCTCCTCTGGAATGAACAGGGTGGAACCGATGAGTAACCTCATGGTACGCAGTCGGGCACCGAAATACCGGGAACTTGTTCAGCGAAGCTGGTCAATAAGCTGGCCCATGGTGCTCATCATGGGCTTTGAGTTTCTCATAAGCCTCACCGATGTCTATATCGCGGGACTCCTCGGGAAGGAGTATCAGGCGGCAGTGGGATTTTCAACACAGATGTATTTTATCTTTATTGTCATCGCGAATGCCCTTACTGTGGGTACCGTGGCGACGGTGGCGCGAATCTATTCCGGGAGCACCCGTGAGGAACTCTCCAGCTCTGTGTTTACCATACTTGTCGCGGTTGCTGTCTCAGGCCTTCTTCTCGGTGTATTCGGTTTTACCATGTCGGGACCCATTGTTTCAATGCTCAATATACCGGACCTGGTAAAACGCAACGCGATACCGCTCATAGAGATATATGCGGCGGGGGCGGTGTTTCATTATTTTCTGATTAACAGCAACGGCATTCTCAGGGCAACGGGAGGTATACGGCGGTCCCTTGTTACCATGGGGGTTGTCTGTGTTGCAAATGTGGGACTGAATGTCCTCTTCGTGTTTTATACTCCTCTGGGATTCAGGGGTATCGCGCTGTCAACGGTAGGGGGCCTTGCCGTCGGTGCATGTATAAACTGGCATCACCTGCGTCCCCTGGCGGGAGTTTCGCGGATATTCAGAAGGGAATTTCTGAGAAAGGTCGCCGTAATAGGATGGCCGTCAGGGCTGCAGCAGGTGTCATGGCAGGTGGGGTCCACGGTGATGTTTCTTATTTTAAGCGCTCTCCCTTTTCACCGAATTGAGGTAATTGCCGCGTTTACCAACGGTCTGCGGATTGAATCGGCGATATTTCTGCCGGCCTTCGCTCTGAATATGGCAAATGCCGTGGTGACGGGAAATCTTCTCGGCGAGGGGCGGAAGGAGGAGGCCTTTCGTGCGGGAATGGTGACGGCGGGCCTCGGTGTACTGCTGATTACGGCGCTCACCGCGGTGGTAGTGCTGAACGCTGAACTGCTTGCTTCTTTTTTATCACATGACAGGATTGTAGTACATGAGTGTGTGCGCTATATTTATATAAGCATGATAAGCGAGCCCTTCATGGCATGGGCGGTGATACTGGGAGGGGCTCTGAACGGGGCCGGGGACACCAGGGGCGTGATGATAATTATAATTCTCAGCTTCTGGATCGTTCGCATACCTGCGGCGTTTCTGTTCGGGGTTTCCCTGCATTTTGGTCCCCCTGCCATGTGGTGGGCGATGAATGCGTCGATATTTGTCCATGCGGTATTCTTGTCGAGACGTTATTTCAGGAGGAAATGGCTTGAATTACAATAGGGAAAAGCTTGGTTTCCATCACAGGGAAACGCTGTATAATAAACTGAAAAAAATACCAATTCACCTGTCTGAATACAGCTTCGCGAACCTGTATCTTTTCAGAGAAGTGCATAACTATGAAGTGCTGAAGATGGATGATGTATTTATAACAGGAATCACCTATGATGGAATGCCGTATGTTATGCCAACCACGGATATCAGGAATATTGATTCAGCGATGTTATATAAACTCATTGATGAATTTGGGGCGATGTTTCCGGTACCCGAAGAGTGGCTGCCCTTCTTCGATACAGGGAAATACGAAATGACCTATAATGATGGTGATACTGACTATATATACACCCTTGATACGATGCGTGAATATGCGGGGAAGAAGC
>JAKQCH010000428.1 GCA_029573825.1 Spirochaetota bacterium
AGGAGCATTATTTCTCCAACTGTTCCTGCCGAGTTTCTCCTCCATCTGTATTCCTTTTCCCTGCTGTACATAATATGATTCGATACCGTATCTAACCTGGAGTGTTGACCCCTTTTTGAAATACCTTCCGGAATTGGAAAACCCTTTCATGTAGAGTCCTTCATCCGGTTCTCTGTCAGTGATATATACGAGCTCCACGAGGCCGTTATCGTGGCGCCGAAGCATGGCAAAGAGGGGCGTTCCCTTACGCAGGTCTTCATAGCTGCTGATTTTCTGCAGTCCGGGCGGTATTGATGACAGTTCATAGTTTAGACGGACAAAATCACCCCGGAACAGATCGCGGGGGTCAACCGGAGCGGTGCGGAGATATACGATATTACCAGTACGGATAACCAGTTCCCGTGTGCCGCACATATAGAGGAGGATAAAAAACTGCAGAATGATTGCTGAGATAATGAGTTTCTTTTTCATAATGCAGCCTCCTGGTTGCGTTTAATACGCGAGTAAAAAACACCGATGCAGATTATTAGTAATCCGATGATGAGAAAAACCGCCGCTCTGGCAAGGAGGCTCTCAAAAAGGTCCGCGTATCGCGAAAAGGCGAGAAGCGCCAGAAGAACGACCCCGGCATAGGTGCGTTTCATGTTGAGTTCCGATATCCCCTCCCACATAATGGCAAAGCTGTGGAAAAGAAAAATGATGTTGAATATAATCACAAAAGCTGATGCATCGCGGGATGTGTTCAATGAAGCGGCAAGTTCAGGTTTTTCCGCGGTGTACTGGATGTAGGTCAGCACCATGGATGCGGCATATACGCCGAAAATATTCAGTCTCAGTGTGTCGCGGAGGCGTTCACGTTTTTTATAGAGCATGAACATGCTCAGGGCAAAAAGCATGGTTACGAAAATGGTCATAAACCAGATAAATCCGTAGGACATGTGGACACGGGATCCGGTGATAATATGCTCTGTAACACTCTTAAACGAAACGAGATACAGGACCCCGAGGTAGGGGATAAAACCGGCCGTTGAAAGTACAGGGCCGCTTTCCGGAAACTGTTCATTTTCCCTGAGGATATATCCCGCCAGAACGTACACCGCTGATGTAAGAAGCATCACAGTAAACACGGCCCGCTCATGGGCCGCCGCGGAGTTGAAAATGAATACAATGTATGCTGCTGCGGACCCGGTGAAGAGAAGGACACGGGATTTCCGTACCCATGCAAGGGGTACGGAACAGAGGAGAATCATCATCGTGGAAATGTGAACGGGACTGTTGAAATCAATGGCCTCGAATCCGCTCCAGAATGAAAGTATTACTACTCCCAGGAGGCCCTGTGCCACTGAAGGCAGCGCCCACGCGAGGGCCCATGCGCCGATGCCCCAGGCGAGGAGGCCGTTGGGATAGTGCTCGTCTATATGATACACCTGGGCAATGAGCCATATTCCCGCCCCGAAGAGCATGGTCCCCAGAACGTGAAGCCCTTCACCGATGCCTTCATTGCTCCCGCCACGCTGCATGAGAATATATCCGCCCCAGTGAGCGGCCCCAAGTGAAGCGAAAATGAGCAGCAGCTTCCCCGTCTTTGGAATATCGTCCCAGTTGTAGGCGATGAGAAGAATTATACCGAGGCCGAAAATGACTGAGCCGATTGCCGTGAAAATTATCCGGCCCACAGGGGATGTGTCCGGTGATTCGTAGCGTTTCAAAATGAGGGCGGCATGGTCTTCGGTGATGATGCCGTCTTTCAGCCAGAG
>JAKQCH010000431.1 GCA_029573825.1 Spirochaetota bacterium
CCTTCTTCAGTTCGGCGTAGGCGATGGAGGAGACGATCGAATCGGTGTCCGGATTTTTGTGGCCAATAACATAAATCTTTTTCATGAATTCCTCGTTACATACTATTTAAGAACACGGCGGTGCGGGGTTGATATCGGCACTCTTCATGGATTATAGCAGGTACATAATAAAAAACAAGTAATGTTTCGTATGAAAGTCACCACCAGGTCCTTCGATATCTTTTACTTGTGATAACGATAGTTGAATACAAAGATATGATGCACAACAGTCCATATAATAATGAATATCCTGATAATAAACCCGGCACTTGAATTCCGGTATCATCATGTTGCCAGACTTCATGGATTATCATGCCGGCGTGGATTTGATATATAATGATACATGAAATGTATTTTCTCATAAGATAGTACCAATACAATAGCGGATTATTGCTTTCTCGATAATTCATATTTATACAATATATATATTTTGATATGTATTATAAAATGTGTGAATAATTCAAAAAATGTAGTTTATTTATTGATTTATTTTCCAATTGACCATGATCTTGTTGTATCCAGGTTCATGAGCTATTGACATGTATGGAGAAAAATATAACTCTTCGGTTGTTGTAAAACGTGCCTTCTATGAGCTCCAAAAGGGAACGGATCCCGACACCAACGAACAATGCCTCATTGCTCGTGTGCCGGAAAGAGAGGGTACGGGGAAGTATTATGCCCTGTTACAGCAGGAACTGCACCTTACCTCGTTTACTGACGATTCCCGTATAGTCCGGGCTAAATATTACACTACCTATCCCGGCGCTATTGCGTTGGTCATGGAATGTTTTGATGGAGTTCCGGTTGAACGTGCTGTGGGATTATTTCATAAAGACCATGCCGCTGTCATAAGGATGGGTATTTCGATATCAAAAATTCTTTCCGGCCTTCACCGTAATGCAATTGTCCACCGTAGTATTGATTGCCGGAGTATCCTGGCGTGCTGCGGGCCGGGGCAAAGCGAATATACTTTCGCCCTGACATTTCTGGGGGTCGGCGCGTACCGGGAGGGCGATATCGGTATGTATTGCGGGTTGAACATCGCGGATTACATGGAAACCATGATGCCTGCATACATATCCCCGGAACTGACTGGAATGGTGGATATCGTCCCTGATCATCGCGCTGACCTTTACTCCCTCGGAATTCTGCTTTACGAGATGTTTACGGGGAACGTCCCGTTCAGGGCAGAGGATACCCTTGAAACGCTTCACTTCCATGTGGCCCATGACCCGGTTTCTCCCCGAACAATGAATCCTTCAATACCGGGAATTATATCGGAAATGGTTATGCTGCTGCTTGAGAAGGACCCCGTTGACCGGTATGAGAGCGCTTCCGCGCTGCAGTGGGACCTGGAACGGTGCCTGCGTCGTTTGCGTACAGACGGCACGATCCGTGAATTCACGCCGGGTGTGGCGGGTTTTCATCAGGCAGAAGCACCAGCGACTTTTCTGGTGGGGCGGCACAGGGAGCGACAGGAATTGCTGTCAGCAATTTCTGTCGATGGAGAATACCGGTACACTGCACTGTTTGTGGCAGGGTACGCAGGGACCGGAAAAACGGCACTCGTAAACAGCCTTCGTGAAACAATACATGAGAGGAAGGGGTGGTTCATATCCGGAAAGCACGACCAGTTCAGGCGTGACATTCCGTATGCGGTCCTTGCAGAGATCATAAGAGGCTGCGTACAGCAGATACTTCTCTCTGAAAACAATATTGGATGGTGGAACGCTGTATTGACCAATGCGCTCAATCCAAACACCGGCCTGCTGGTGTCCCTTGTTCCGGAGTTGGAAAGTATTACCGGTCTTCCCGGTCCGGTGCCTTTCGTGGACCCTGTAAATGCAGAAAAGCGTTATTTGAGGACACTGCGTGAATTCCTGCGTATTGTTGCTGAATGCCACGCTCCTCTCGTATTGTTTTTTGATGATCTGCAGTGGGCCGACCGGGGCAGCCTGCATATCCTGCGGTATATCACCGCCAACGATCCGGTTCCCGGTCTTTTCATCATCGGCGCCTACCGCGATAATGAAGTGAACGATGCCCACCCCCTGACAACACTGATTGATGACATGTATGAGGAGGGATTACCCGTTCGGCAGTTGTTTCTGCACGCCCTTGATCGGGAGGATGCTGTTGCAATGATTACCGCCCGCCTGGAAATTTCCGGCCGGGATGCGCGGAAGTTTGCCGCTGCAGTGTTTCAGAAGACCGGGGGAAACCCGTTTTTTATCCGTGAATTTCTCCGGGCCGCCGGCGAGGAAGGAGTGTACAATGCAGGTAACGGCAATAAAAGTTTTGTGTGGGATCCGGAGGGCATGCGGCGGATGCCTGTGACGGAGAACGTCGTGGACCTTCTTTCTGAGATGATTACGGACCTTGATGATGATGACAAACGTGTAATGAAAACAGCTGCATGCATAGGGAGCACCTTTGAGGCGACGCTGTTAAGTTCGGTTATAATGATGGAGGAGCATAGAGTTGCCGGCAAGCTTGATTATCTTGTCAAAAAGGATTATCTCCTGAAGAAAGGGCAGGGGCGGTATGCCTTCATGCATGACAGGGTGCAGGAGGCAGTATACAGATTGCTTGCCGGTGAGGAAAGGGCGGTCCTGCACCGGAAGATTGCCGGGGTGCTCCTTGAACTCTATGGTGAGGATGAAATTTATGAACATCTTTTTGAGATCGCAGACCACCTGAATGAGTGCGCTCATACGGCGTCTATGGAAGATGAGCGCCGGCGCCTGATAACAGTAAACGAGAATGCGGGGCACAAAGCGAAAGACTCCGTGGCGTTCGGGGCAGCAATTCGTTATTTCCAGTATGCCCTCATGTATTTCGCTGAGTTTGGTGACTGTAATGACCGGACCCGCAGTTACGAACTGCGGAAAAACCTGGGAGAGTCGCTGTATCTTGATAGCAGGTTCGATGAAGCGGAAAAGGTCATTTTTGAAGCAATGGAGTTCGCCGATAATGCGGTTGAAAAAGCGTCTCTTTACAATATTCTGATTATTATGAAAACAATCAACTCTGAATTTGATGAAGCAATAGATGCCGGCATAACAGCCCTGAATCTTCTTGGTATGGAAATATCTTCCAGCAAAGAGGAAAGAATTTCCCGGATTGCGCATGAAGATTCTTTTATCTTTGAGAACTACCTGAAATCAATTTCAGTCCAATCCATCACCAGCCTGCCTGAATGCGATAATGAAAATATTATGATACTACAAAAAATATTACGCAATATCGGGCCTCCTGGATATTTAAAAGATGACGAATCCGTTCTGTTGCTTATGCCGATGAAAATCATCAGCCTCTCGTTCGAACACGGGTTGACGCCTGAATCCTCATCGGGATTTGTTTCTTATGGCGTTCTGAAAATACAGAAAGGTGAGTATGAAATCGCACAGATTCTCGGCAAAGCAGCATATATCATCGCTGAACGGTCAGGAGACCTGTCACAGATATGTGAAGTATCAATGAAATACGGTTTTCTCACGAGGTACTGGATTGCCCACCTGCGTGAATCGAATGAATACCTGAGAAAGGCAAAGCAGGCGGGAATAAAATCCGGCGACTATATATATGCCGGGTGGGCTGTTGATCACCTTGCAATGAATAACTTCAATCTCGGTGTGGACATCAATCAGTCCATTGAGTTTATTGACTGTGAAACTGAATTCTGTAAGAGGATCAGGAACCAGCAGACAGTTGATTTCCTCACTGGCATAAAAATGATGTATGCTAACATATTAGGGCAAACCAGCAGGCTTGATGACTTTGATCTTCCCGAATTAACAGAAAGCACTTTCATTCAGGACGCAGAAAAAAGAAAATCCCACATTGCACTTGCCACGTTTTATATGAATAAATCGTTTGTGTTCTATCTAAATGGTGATTACAAAGAATCCCTGAAGGCGGTGGAAAAAGCTGAAAACTTATCAGTCTTCAATTCAATCGTATATTATGAAAATGATGTCCAAATTTATAAATCATTAGTGCTGTCTGCCCTCTCCCGTTGTGATGAAAAACAGATGTCCGAGAAATCCCTTGCATATATTGAACATATAAGATCGAATTTAGATATCTGGTCTCACCAGTGCCCGGAAAATTTTATTCAGCGTTATTATCTTCTTGAAGCGGAATATGCCCGCATAGACAACAGGCCCATGGATGCCATAAACCTCTATGACCGGGCAATTGCCGCCGCCAGGAACAACGAGTACCGCCAGATAGAAGCAATTGCCTGCGAACGGGCAGGAGAGTTCTGGCTCACCATGGGGAAAAAGGATTTTGCCGCCCTTTACCTGAAACGGGCCCTCCAGCTATATGAAGAGTGGGGCGCCATAAGGAAGGTTTCGCAGCTTCGGGAAGCGTATGAAGGGCTTCCCGGTATAGTCTGCGGCAGCACGGAAGTATTTACCAATAATGATATACTTGCACTGCTCAAAGCATTCAATATCATTTCCGGACATTCGTCCATTGAGGGACTCATAGAAGACCTGACCCTTACCGTCATTTCCCATTCCGGAGCAGAGCGGTTTATCGTCCTCATGAAACACCGGGGGGCGATGGTAATTCAGGCATGGAGCGGGCCAGAGGGATGTTCGAAAAAAGTACTATACAACGTGCCCCTCGAGGATGCAGGCACAGGGGATGTTCCGGATATTCCTTTGGAGATGGTCCGTTATGTGCAGAACACCGGTGCGCCTTTTGTGGTGCATGACGGGGCAGAGGGCGGTATTTTCCGGAATATCCCATATATGGAACGGTATCGGCCGATGTCTGCGCTGTGTATGAGAACAGAAACTGTCGCCGGGGAAGTGTTGTGGTATCTTGAGAACAGGAAACTCCGTGGTATTTTTTCCAGTGAAAAAATAAAAATACTGGTACTGCTTGCCCGCCAGGCTTCCATTTGCATACAGAACGCCCTGTATCGTGAAGATGAATTGTCAGCGCGTCCATCGGGTGCATCATCAAACTATACCTTCCGTCATGAGGGGATCATTAGAATTATCCCATACGAAAAGATAGTGTATTTCTCTTCCCACAGCAAGCATACTGTCATTCACACTGTTGAAGGAACCTTTGACACTGCCCAGTTGTTGAAGAACATTGAAAACACGCTCCCGGTAGATATGTTTGTCCGAATTCACAAACAATACATCGTGAATGTCCGTTATGTTTCATCTTTAAAGCGGGATGGATCGGGACGATTTGTTATGTATCTCAACGACGAAGACGACACCAGGCTCCCAACAGGCAGGGCCTACTTCAATTCGCTGAATACCCGTTTCATGCTATAGTTGCTTATAAAATTCCAACTTCATACCTATTTTCGACGTTCATTCCTCCAAAAGGCACGTTCATTCCTCTGCTGTTGACAGTTTTATTTGTTAGCAGTATTTAATTTCTGTTGTCCATTATGTAACCTGAATGGATTTTTTACGAGAAGGTCAATAATATTTCATTCTTAAATTAACGCAGAAGGAAAGAGGTACAATAATGAAAAAACAGATCATTTTTATTGCCGCAAACATGATCATTCTTTTCTCCCTCTCGACGGGTTTACGCGCCGCAACATTCAGCATGGGGCCTTCTGTATGGTACGCATGGTGGGACCCGATTTTTTCAATCGGGACCAATGATTTTGAAATGGACCCCGCGCCGCTTTACGGGGTGGCCCTTGGCCTCGGTTTTACTAACTGGAACTTCGGGCTCCGCGTGTATTACGGGCAGTATGAGGCATCATGGACGCAGAACATCACCTACTCCGACAACACGCGGTCATCGACACGGTATGAGAACATTGAAGTTTCACGCCTTGATATTGACTTTGTGGCAACACGAAAAATAAACAATGAGTTCAAATGGTTTCTGGGGCTGAAAATACAGTATTACGAAACATCGGGGGAGGGCAACTTTATTTATTACGCCGCAAATCCCGCAAATAACGAGCAGGGAACTATTCCGTATGGCATAGATGAAATCCGCCTTGGACCGGGGATCGGGTTGAGCTATACTGCGAACCTGGGCAACAGTTTTTTTCTTATTGGAAACACTTCGGCTCTTCTGCTTCTCTACGAGTTTCGGCCAAATTATCCCGGTTATTCGAAATCCCAAACTGATGGCAATAAAATCGAAAAGGAAGGTGATGAACACGGGCTGAAGTATTCCGCACTCGCATACGGTATCAACCTCACATTGGATATTGCATACTATGCTTCATCATTGAACACTACATTTCTGCTGGGATATCGTTTCCAGGGGGTCCGGTTCAAAACAAACAGTTACGAATCGGAATATGGAGGGGATGAACAATTTGCCCCCGATTATGGTACCGCGACCGAGGATGTGTACGACGGGGAATATGAGTACTTTCACGGCATATCCCTTACGGCAATTTATTCTTTTTAACATAATCCTCCAGAGAGAACAGGGACCCGTGGCTTCCGGTAGATGCGCGGGTTCCTTGTCTAAGTATCTGGTCCTTTATGTATTATGAAGTCCGATCAGCTGTACATGTTTACAGTTCATTACATCCTGGAGGTACATGATGAA
>JAKQCH010000437.1 GCA_029573825.1 Spirochaetota bacterium
CATGGCTGTCCCTCCTTTAAATCCCAGGCAATTAGACAGAACAATATCACTGTAGACCGCTTTGAGAATCTGAACCAGAAAAAACTTGTGGCGGTTGATATTTACCATTTTTTTAAAATATTATGAGCTCTTTCAGATAAACGAGCCGATTGAAAAGTGGATACTATTTTCGTGACAAGGTTTTTATTCAGCGATTTGGTATGGTCAAGCCAGATGTCACCATTTAAATAGAGGATATCAACAAATGCCCTTTCCGGGGTGGCTATGTTCACATGATTGGATTGCCGGAGGATGCCTTCTGTGTTGATCAGAAGTTCCCCTTTCATTTTTCTGTAATTGATAACTTGTCCACCGATTTCGACCTTTCTGTTTAGATAGCTAAGTGCCGTTATCCGGGTGTCATATTGGAAAATCACACCGGCTTTTTGTAAAACATATTCCAGAGAAATATAGGATGGCGTGTAGAGTGAACAAGCCAATTCTTCAGGATTATAATCAGGCTTTGTGTATATCCCTTTCCGGGGATTATTTAATCTTCCCTTACTGACCTGGTAGTTTATTCTTTTATTCAGTGATAGAAAATCGGTTTCGCCTGTCAGCATGGCTATATCCTTCAGCCGGAATACCGTCCGGTTGTCTTGAAAGAGGGTGATAATTAAATCGGGTTTCATAATTTGAGAACTGTACATACTAATATTTCGTATATTCAGTTCACGAATATACGAAATTATTCTCACATTTCATTTCATCGGTCACATAAACATCAGGTAATAAGGTCAAGGCTAATATCAAGAAAAAATAATCCGGGTCATATTATTTTGACCATCCGGCGGTTGTGCCTATTTGGATAATCTCCCCGGCCAGGTGACGGCGGGAGAATCGGCTGATGTTCCCTTTCCCGGAAGATAATTCTCCCTGCTGCCATTGATGGAAATAGCCCGACAGTGCATTTTTCATGCCGGCTGTATCGTCGAAGGGATGGTAAGTGCCGGCGGAAGTCCCGGTGAGAATGGCCTCGCAGTCGCTGCCTGTGGGGCCGATGGCCAGGATGGGGCGCCTCAGGGCCATGTATTCGTACATTTTTCCGGGAAGGATCTCCCTGGCGTTGGGAGAATCATTGAGCGGCAGCAGCAGAACCGATGAGTGGCCCAGCACCCGCAGGCCTTCCCGGTGATCCAGGTGGGGAATCACTTCCAGAAACTCCCCGAGTCCCCGTTCCTGAATTTCCTGAAGGATGGATGCATCGGTCTGCCCGATCAGCCTGATTTTCAGTTTTTCCCCGGAGAGAGGGATTTCTTTTACCATTCCGGCCATGGCGGTCCAGAGGGCCGAAGGATTCCGGTCGCGGTTGAATGCCCCGAAGTGGCTGATAATAAAATGTTCAGCTGCCGGCTCCGCGGTGTGGTTGCTTGTTGGCACTCCTTCTGCTGTTTTGACAGGTACATGGTCATCTGGGATCCTGGGGGATTCCCGATGCATTGCGTTTTTGGCGGATTCCTGTTGCTCCGCATTCATGAATGATTTCCCTGATGCCATACCTAAGTTGTCCGGAGAATACTTTGGAACTTCAAAATCTTCAAAGTCTGCAGGATCGAAGCCATTGAAAATCACGTGGACTTCCCTGCCGGCAAGGGCTTCCAGCGACCGTTTCATGCCGGGGGTCACCACGGTGACCACATCGGCGGCAGTCAGCACCTTTTTTTCAAGCCGGTGGTGAAGGCGGTCGGCCAGCCGGGTGAGTTTCAGCCGGTGGTAGAAATCGATGCCCGTCCAGGGATCCCTGAAGTCGGCCAGCCAGGGCACCTTCACATATCTTTTCAGTTTCAGGGCGATCAGGTGCATGCTGTGGGGAGGACCTGTGGAGATTATCAGGTCAACGGGGTGTTCCGCCAGGTATTTCCGGAGGAACCGCACCGAAGGCTTCACCCAGAAAACACGCGGATCAGGGATCA
>JAKQCH010000447.1 GCA_029573825.1 Spirochaetota bacterium
TATGATACACAATATCATGAAATGCAGCGAGCTTCATTTTGTCGATTTCAACTGGCGCATCCAGGAAGCGCATTTTCAGCTCCTTGCCATGTATCGACAGAATAAATTCACCTCTGACGGAGCAATGAAAGAAACGCTGAAAGGCCTTAACATCGGATGGGTTGCGCATCATTCCGCGATGCGGAACCGGATCAAATCAGGAATTGAACTGTTCTGCGGCAACCAGCGGATTGGCACGAACCTGGATACCGCGCAGCAGTATGAGCTGTGCAGCAGGACCTTCATGGATTTCCAGAAAAATATCTCGCGACTCAAGAAAGTGCGTTTTCACCTCGCGGCGCTCCATGACGTGGAGTACCCGAAATCGGAAGAGGGGTCCATGAAAATAATATTCGTGAGCAACGCCCTGGAGGACATATACACCACAAAGGAGCAGTTTGACCTTTTCCTTAAACAGATTGAAAAGTCCATGTCCCCCGGTGAAAAGACAGCAATTGTATACCATGCGGGAGGTAAGAGGGAGTTCGGCGTGTACACCCTTACGCGGAATACACAGGGGAGCAGCATCACCACGCTCTGCCGGGACCCTTATCCCAACACGGTTCGCGGGAAAAAGGTCCGGTTCTATTCCACGTACTTTGAAGATATATCTTCCAACCGGACATATCCGCGCTGTCAGGACGTCGTATTGGAAAAAGGCATAACGCGATATACGGATCAAAAATCTCTTGACGCCCCTCCCGGAACATAGTAGCCCGTTGCTATCGCCGGGGACATGATATTCATCATGCCCCCGTGTGTGGGATGTCAATTATAAATGTATCTACAGGAGTTATTATATTATGATACGGGGATGTGACGTATTTACGAAAGGCGGACTGTTTATCGCTGCGGTGATCTTTGTTCTTGCATTCGGGTTCGCGGGATGCGCGCCGCAAATTCTGGACGAAGCGGGCTTCGCGAAGTGCAGCATGCTGCGGGAACCATCTGATATGAAATGCGTTCCCGGGGGCCCCTTTCTCCGCGGGAGCGCAAGGACCGCCATACAGGAGGATACCGGCCAGAAGGTGAAGGATGAATCCCCTGAAGAGACGGTGTCCGTCAGTACATATTTTATGGACACCAACGAAGTTACCTATTCACAGTACCAGGAATGCGTCAAAGCGGGAAAATGTCCTCCTGCGGGTCCGAAATACAGAAATTATGACCGCCCGAACCAGCCCATGGTGGGGCTGAACTGGTTTCACGCACGGGATTACTGTACATGGAAAGGAAAACGGCTCCCCACAGAAGCTGAATTTGAAAAAGCGTCACGGGGGCCGAAAGGCGAACTGTATCCATGGGGCAACGAGCCCGCAGACTGCGCGAAAGCTGTTATCCGTTTTAACGGCAGAAGAAGCTGCGACAAGGGGCCGGAACACGGCATCACCTTCGACGTGGGTTCGCGCCCGGCGTACCGATACGGCCTGAATGACATCGCCGGAAATTCATGGGAGTGGGTGAACGACTGGTACAGCCCGTCATATACGGAATGCGGCGCTGCGTGCAGGGGGAAGGACCCAAAAGGACCATGCGGGGGAGCGGACAACTGCCCCGGGCATGATAAACGGATTGTACGGGGAGGCTCCTGGTACTGGGACGCTGAATACGCTCTCGGATCAAACAGGCGTCCGCACTTTCCCGGCAACAACCCGTATCACCACTTCGGGTTCCGCTGCGCGCGGTCTGTTGA
>JAKQCH010000481.1 GCA_029573825.1 Spirochaetota bacterium
GCCTATCTCTTCTGCCTCTCTGCCGGCATCATAAATGTACCCCAGCACCCGCCCGGAGCGCCAGTCTATATCCATCTTTTTGTATGTATGCAGTTGTTGGAAGATTTCATCTTCCTTCATGCCTTTTTCGGGTATTCTCAACATGACCTCGTCAACATTGATAGTGTCCATTTTTTGTATGATAAATCACCATAACCAATACTCAGGTGCCGGTTGATGTTTATTCTTTGCGATTGTCAGAACTTTGGCTTCCCCCACATTTTAATTGCCAGGATAAGGATGATTGATATCAACAGGAGCAGAACGTGGGCGCCGATAACAAGCCAGAGGTTCCATCCCCACCATACCGGCGCATTAACCAGGAGCATGCTGGCCACAATGATCGGCATTGCCACCATTATCATTATGCCTATTTCAAAGGCAACGGGAGTCCTGAACTCGGGGTCAATGACCCGAAGCAGCAGCAAGCCCGTTGAAACGGTACCCGTACAGGTCCCGAAAATGGTCATGGTTCGTTCAAAGTTCAGTGTGTCAATACGCCTTCCGAGGTAGAGAATTGACCATGTCGTGACGACAGCGGCCGCAACAGACATCAGTGCGATGGGAACGATGTATTCCCACACCACAACTAGCTGTATTGCCATAATGGTTCCCACCAGTAGAAAGTCCACTGACCACCCTGTTATCCTTCGCTGAATGCCGGGATCAATGATGCGGCGTATGCCGAGCTTTGTCATTATAATGCGGACTAATACTGCGATGAAGAGGCCGAAAAAGAAGAAAAACCCGAACAGCGATTTGGATATATTGGGAGAGGTGATTTTTACCAGGCCCATGGTGAAGAAATACGCGAGGATATATACCAGCCCCACCAGTGCCATGTGGACAGCCAGCGTCTCGACATTGCCGGAATGTGTCGTAAGTTCACCTGCGGGCTCTTTTTTTTCTCCGTCGGAAATGATGCCGCAGAGGAGGTCCTGGGGGAGCGCCTGAGGGTTTTCAACGGGGAGACCCTTTTTTACGCCCCACCGGATGAGGGGTATACCTACAAAAAAAGCGACAAGAAACCCGATCGCGGCAAAGGTGAGCCCGATCGTTGACGCGTTCGTAAATCCGTACTGTGTCTCCCACACCTGTCCGAAAGAGAGGGCCTGTCCCGGACCTTCGGTGAATCCCAGCGGTACAAAAAGTCCGAAGGTTGGGAAAAGGTGTATGCCGAAATACCCGAAGCCCAGCACAAAAAGACAGCCGATAACCGCCTGCAGTGAAATTGATACACCCTCTATGGCGGCCATCCATGTGGCCCCCTTCAGCATGCTTTTTGTCTTCGCCTTCTGCCCATCGGATTCCCGGTTATATGTGAGGCCGATGGATATGAAGGATATGATGAAAAAATGGTATACGAACGCTTCGATTAATTCAGATTTTATGGGCAGGAGATTCAGACTAAGAACAATCATCCCAAGCATTCCCCCGATGAGGCAGCTGGGAATCAGGAATGTCTGGAAAAACCTGAACCGTGCCCTGAGGAAAATACCGAACAGCAGAAAAATTGACATCGCACCAAATGCGAGAAATGGTTCAAACGGGAAAGGTGTTTCCATGTGTTCCTCCGGAATATATTTGTTGAGAACGGATGATAATGTATTTTATGTCACGCTAATGTAATTGCTGTGAGTGTATAACGGGTGGCAATCGGGATCAAGCAAAAAAACAAAGGTGTAAAGATTTCTTTGATGGAAATTTCGCAACAGGTGACGATGTGTTGTATTCGATAAAATTTCTGCTTCCGGTGCTGAAAAACTGAATACTGCGGAAAGGGCTTTTCCCGGATGCAGTAGTGCTTATCCGGCGGGAGCGGGTATTATTTCCGCGACAACGCGCACAATTGACGCATCGGCCCGTATGTTGAGGGGGAAGGCATAGAGGCGTATTGCCTTATTGCGGAGCTCTTTCAGGTTCCGGAGGTTCTCAATTATTAATAT
>JAKQCH010000488.1 GCA_029573825.1 Spirochaetota bacterium
GCGGGGGAAATAACCCCGGAACAGCTCGATGAAGCGCTGAAAATCCAGAAGAGCAACGGGTCAATGCTGGGCGCGATACTCGTCAACCTGGGTTATCTGGATGAAACTGTTTTAATAGAGTTTCTGAAAATGCAGGGGACAAGGATCAGGCTGCACGACAAAAAGAACGTTTACAACTAAAAGGCAGACCGCTCAGTTCCAGTCCCACGAGGTCAGCCGGTACGGATCGGGGTTTCTCCATGGCTGCCACCAGACGACGGCGCGCGCCGTTCTCTCCCTGCCGTCAAGCCACACCTTCAGCGTGAGCCGGTAATTCACTCCGGCGACCACCTGGGTCTCCGCCCCGAGGATCCCGGCCAGTTCCAGCCTCGCGTTCTTCCCGCACGCTTTCTCCTGGACCCTGACCGCGAATTCAGCTGCTGCGGCGACCTCCTTGTCCAGTACCGGCGCAGGCACATATCCGCCCGCTACCGGGCCCTTAGTCCCGTCAGGCCCGGCACATGAAGCGGCAAAGAGAAAAAGCAGCGCAACCGAAGCAGATATGGCGAATGCCATGACATAACCGTCCTTCCTCGCTGCGCAGGTGAACGAGAAACCATCAATACTTTTTAGACAACGATTCATACAGCTTATTATACTTCTCATGGATCATTTTTTCATCGAATTCCCGGAATTCTTTCAGCATTTTATCCAGTTCTTCATCCGAGAAATATTTCTCCGTGTCCGGGAAGAAAACTTTGTCTTCTTTCCTTATGTGCTCCGGATAAAAACCAATCAAAAAATCCAGTTTCTCAATGATTATATCGATACTTTGCAAATCTCCTTCAGTATATTTCTTTGTCGACTCCACCAGTTCTTTTACAGTCTTCCTGGCGACAATATGTTCGGCAATCAACTCTTTCATTCCGACGATGTCTTTATCGTTCAACGGTTTGTTTTCCAGCTCCTTGAAAAGGATATCTTCCTCCTTGCCATGATGAGTACGGTCTGCATACGTTCTGATAAAATCCACCAGTGTGTCCATAAAAACCGGGTCGACAGTCCTGTTCTTCCTGACGGATTCCAGTTCTTTGCGCGCTAAATTCAGCATTTTTTCTATCAGGCGATGTTCGATCATAAGAGGTCCCCGTGGTTTCATAATGTCCTCCTATTTCTGTTTTTATCGTATTCCGAAAATTCTTTCCGGCATATTACTATTTGATAAAAAAGACCGGTAAAGGTTTCCCGGTCTTCTACGTGCGTGCCCGGCGGGGAGCCTGAATACGCCGCCTTTTATGCATTCGGAAAATCAATCGGTCGCGCAGTATGAATCATCGACCACCTGTTTGCCGCCGCCGTCAATGGTTCCCGAGCACTCTTCTTTTTCAACCGATTCATATGTTTCACAGCACTTTTCCAGGTCAGCACCGAGGCCATATGTCTCACAGCAAACCATATTGTGTTCATAATCGCATTCAAGATATGCAAGCGAGATTAATAGCGATAATATGAGGAACAGCACCTTTTTCATATCGGCCCCCGGCAGGGTGTCACGTTTAATTGCGGATGGTATTATTGCGAACTGAGACGTTGTTCAGTCAAGCTTATTATTACAATACTCCCCGCCTGCGGCAGGGGGGAGTATCATGCAGGGGGCGAAGCTCCCTGCACCCCGATTTTATCACTTTCGATCGTCTCTGATGAGGTGACAACCTTTACCTGCGCCATTTTTCATAAATCCGCACCATGCCATCCCTGATAGCGCATATGCCGGGTTTGTCATGCATGCAGTGAAAACACGATCTGCAATGCCCGACGGCAAGCTCATTCAGGATAGACCTGGGTGCCGCCAACATAGACATGGCCGCTGCCGGCAATGGTGCCGGTGTTGGTCAGCGAACTCAGGTACGAATTCCCGGTCGCAGTCCAGGTGCTGCCCGAGCTTATGGTCAGCTCCGCGGTGCAGTCGATGTTGTCGCTGTTGATGGCGCCTTCAAGTGTCGAGTTTGTCAGCGTCAGGTCAATGGAGCTCGAGGTGTCGCAGAGGATTATATCCCCATCGAGGGCCTGGTCGGTCG
>JAKQCH010000489.1 GCA_029573825.1 Spirochaetota bacterium
GCGGAACTTCCGCGCACGCCAGTGTGTCCGTTATCTGCAGTCAAAGGGGATACGAGCCGGTTACATATTTATTGACGCCCCCTACATCAAAGAAAAAGGGCCTGTCTCCTATTACAACGACCTGCTGATCTTTATCTCAGAAAGCGATATTCTTGAAAAGGATACAATAATTATCATCCAGCACTACTCAAAAAACACCCTCCCGGAAACAGCCGGGTCCCTCGCGCTCCGGGAGACACGGGACTATGGAACAACGTCCCTGTCCTTCTATGTGACTCATTAAGTGAACCGGATACGTGTACTTCCCACTCCCGTCACAGGAATGAAACATATCCGAAGGAAAGAATGACCACCAGCACGAAAGAAAGAAAGGACAGAATCCCGAGAAACGCATAAGGGAACAGGAACACCAGAACCGCCCTGAAAAACTCCATTGCGTGCAGTTCGGAAATCCCCTGTATCACGATAAGGGCTGTCCACACAAAAAAAACAATCGAAAAGAACACATAGAAAAACGGCGCCGCGAAGTGAAACACCTTGAACACAGACACAACGGGAAGAAGGAAAATTTGAGGGAAAAGCGCATAGCTGATGATGACCACAAACTCCTTAACCTTTCCCTGATACCCGATGAACTGGCAGAGAAGGTCCACAAGCCCCGCAAGGACAACAATTTTTACGATGAGAACAATAAAAAACAGTATGGCCCCATAGGTCAGCTTGTAATAGAAGAACGGCGACTCAACGCCAAGCATCCCCGCCGCGATGACATCGCACACTGTCACTGCCGCCGCGATGAGGCCCCCTCCCCAGAGGGGTCTGGCGTCCTCAACGATTATCATACGCGCAAACCGCCGCGGTTCAATCAGAATATAATACACATAATCAATCCACTTCAGGGAGCGGAAGGCCGACACGAATCCTGCTGTCATGGCTGATACCTGTATTCAATCATGTATCCACCCCGATAGCGCATGACCCTGTTCTGCAGCCCGGACCTGTTCAACACCGCCCCTTCAAGGGTCATGAGAAACTGGTCAAGGGGGCTCCGCTGCTCATCGTACACCGGGGCGTCTTCGGGAAGTTTCGCTTTCTTCCTTGCCTTTTCCAGGGCAACCTCAAAGCTGCCGATCTCATCTGCCAGCCTGTATTTCACCGCCATGTCCCCGCTCATCACGCGCCCGTCGGCATAGGGCCGGATATCGTCAATCCCGAGATTCCTTCCAAGGGCCACATCCTTCAGAAATTGATTATAGGAAGAATCGATCAGCACCTGAATGAGCTCCCTTTCTTCAGGGGTAAGATCACGATACGAGGACAGGATGTCCTTGTAGGCGCCGCTTTTGATCACATTCATTTTAATGCCGAGCTTCTGAAAGAGCCCCTGGAGGTTCGGTGACACCGCGATGACGCCGATGGAACCCGTCAGTGTTCCCTGGTTGGTGACGATATAGTTACACGCCGAGGCGATATAGTATC
Organism: Spirochaetota bacterium; assembly: GCA_029573825.1. GTDB lineage: Bacteria > Spirochaetota > UBA4802 > UBA4802 > JAGODF01 > JAKQCH01. The sequence goes on from JAKQCH010000489.1 coordinate 1,480, forward strand.
CGCCCGAAGCGGCGATATCGCCGAGGGAGGCAACGAGGACAACATTCCGCTGCCGCAGCCGCATCAGCTTCTGATATATTTCCTGGGTCGCCGCAACCGTTCCTCCCGGGGAGTTGATACGCACCACCACAGCCTTGATACGGCTGTCGGCCTCAAGGGCGGCAATGCGCTGGATAATTGCCTCGGACCCTCCTGAACTGATGGCAAACCCACCTTCGGAACCCGCCATTTCGATGGGTCCGTTTATGCGAACCACGCCGACACCGGGCCCCACTCCGGGGACAGCAAGGGAAAACCGCTCACGCTGCACGCTTCGCATCCGCATGCTGATGTCAATTACCGCGAGCACCGCCGAGAGCACCAGCAGCGCAAGAATTGATATGAGAATTTTTCTGTTTTTATCCATGCACTACGTCCTGCAAGATCAATATTATTTCTGATTAATGCCTGATGCCGGATAACCCGGCACGTATAAAAAACCATCAGCACTCCCGCACCCGCCGTAAGCGGGGAAAAGCAGGGGGACTATTTTTTTCACAACACTGTTTCACCTGTATCTTCAATAAAATCAACTGTTTTTTAAAATTTTCTCCCCTGTCCATGAGATATAAGGCGTTCTCCGCCCCTCATGTGGTAATTCAGTGAAGCTTTTTTTTGTATTTGACACATTTCGCTCTATAATTAGAATTAATGAATCCTACTCAGAAAAACATAACGGTCATCTGTCCGCTTAAGGGAGCATCCTTGCATGAACTACATTGAAACGCAGGCCATTATCATCGGCGGCGGCGCCACAGGGGCGGGTACGCTCCGCGACCTCACGCTTCGGGGAATCAACAGTGTCCTTATTGAAAAGAATGATATCGCCTCCGGCACCACCGGAAGGAACCACGGCCTTCTCCACTCCGGAGCCCGGTACGCGGTGAAAGACCTTGAATCGGCGACAGAATGTATCGCGGAGAACAGGATACTCAAGAAAATCGCCCGCCACTGCGTAGAAGACACCGGGGGACTGTTTGTCACGCTCCCGGAGGACGATCCCAGCTATCACGGGAAACTCCTTGCATCATGCAAATTCGCGGGAATCCCCGCACACGAGCTGAGCACCAAGGAGGCCCTCGCACTTGAGCCGAACCTGAACCCCGACATCCTCTCCGCGATCCGGGTACCCGACGGCACCATCGACCCGTTCCGCCTCGCATCGGCAAATGTTCTTGATTCCACAGAACGGGGCGGCAGAATATTTACCCACTGCGATGTGAAATCACTCATTAAAGAAGGATCTGCGGTAAAAGGCGTGCAGTGTTATGACCGCGTGAAAGGGATGGACTTCGAGATACGGGGGGACATCGTGGTAAATGCCGCCGGTGTATGGGGTCAGCACATCTGCGGCCTTGCGGGAGTCGAACTGAAAATGTTTCCCTCGAAGGGATCCATGGTGATCATCGACTACCGGATCAACAACATCGTCGTGAACCGTTGCAGGGTCCCCGCTGACGGAGACATCATTGTGCCCGGCGACACCGTCTCCATTATCGGAACGACATCGAAGAAGATAGAGTACAATGAAATTGAGCGTCTCATTGTTGACGACGATGAGATTGAAGTGCTCCTTGCGGACGGCGAAAAGCTGATCCCCCATGTATCAAAGACCAGGGTGCTCCGGGCATACTGCGGCGTACGGCCCCTTGTGGATATTTCCGGCGACATCAAGGGACGGGACATCAGCCGGGGGATTGTCCTGGTGGACCACGAGGAGCGTGACAGCACCGGAGGATTTATCACCATCGCCGGGGGCAAGCTCATGACCTACCGTCTCATGGCGGAGATGACCGCAAACCTTGTGGCGAAGAAACTGAAGGTAAAGAAAAAATGCAGCACCCACAGGATACCTCTTCCGGGCTCAGAAAAGAAGATACAGCCGATGAAGCAGATAAAAAAATTTACCGGCATTCCCGGTTCCGTTACCGGCTCCACGCTGTACCGCCATGGCCAGCGGGTACACAATATCCTCACAAAGGACCGGAAGAACTACGGCCTGATATGCGAATGTGAAATGGTCACCGCCGGTGAAATTGAATACGCCCTGAAGAACCTCAACGTGAAGGACATCGTGGACCTCCGGAGAAGAACTCGTATCGGCATGGGTCCCTGCCAGGGGGAACTCTGTTCATACCGCGCAGCGGGGCTGTTTGTCGAATTTGAAGCGGCAGGGGCGAAAGACGCGAATATCATGCTCAAGGACTTCCTCGAAGAACGGTGGAAGGGGATAAAGCCGATACTCTGGGGAGACTCCCTCAGGGAAACGGAATTCACCTACTGGATTTACCAGGGCCTTTTCGGACTTGGAGACATACCTGAAGGAGACGGGAAAAAGTGAACTACGACTGCCTTATAATCGGCGGGGGGATATCCGGACTCACCTGCGGCATAAAATGCGTTTCAGAGGGCCTCCGGTGCGGCATACTGTCATCGGGCATGAGCGCACTCCACTTTTCCTCCGGCTCCATTGACCTCTACGGCTATCACACCAACCGGAAGATCGTGTACCAGCCCCTGGACTACATTGAGCGTCTCATCATCCCCGAAGGCCGGCACCCTTATTCGAAATGCGGCATTGACATGATCCGGGAGGGAATCAGCTTTTTCTCCGAAACCCTTGAGAAAGAAGGCCTTGTACTGTATCACAATAACGACTACAACCACTTCCACGTATCAACGATGGGAACAGTGAAACCGACATACCTTTCGCAGCGGAGTGTGTTTAATGACAGCATCAAGGAAGGGTTCAAGAAACGGTCGAAGATTGCGATTCTGAACTTTTCCGGATTCCGCGATTTCTATCCCGAACTTGCCGCGGAGAACCTGAGAAAGAACTCGCTTTTCAGTCTGTTCGATATCATCACCGGAGAAATCGAACTCCCCCTGTTCCGGAGAACGGAAAAAAATCCCCACGAATTCCGCTCCATGGATATCGCCCGGATTTTCGACTCGGAAAAATATCTGCCGGGAATCGCGAACCAGATTGTAAATGCCTCCGGGGGAGCGCTCTTCGTGGGGCTTCCCGCGTTTATCGGCATCAACAACTTCACCCGGATTTACCAGCGCCTTTCGGAGCTAACGGGCATGCTGATCTATGAGATACCGACCCTGCCTCCCTCAATTCTCGGGATGCGGATAGACGATGCCCTGAAGTCCCGGTTCGCCGCCCTTGGAGGAGAATTCATCGCGGGAGACACGGTGAACGGCGGGGAAATAGTGAACGGCGTCCTTGACCACATCCACACCGAAAACCACGGCTCGACGCGGCTGCGGTCAAAGTTTTTCGTCCTTTCATCGGGAAGTTTCTTCAGCCGGGGCCTTGTGAGTGAATTCAATATGATCCGGGAGCCTGTATTCAACCTGAAAGTCGCGGCGAGTGAGGACCGCCGCGAATGGTACAGCCCCTCCTTTTTCCAGAAGGAAAGCCATCCCTTCCTGGAATACGGCGTGGTGACCAACAACACCCTGAATCCCGAAGATACTCAGGGCGCCACCGTGGAGAACCTTTTCTGCACCGGGGCAATCCTTCCCCACTACAATCCCATCCGGGAAGGGTGCGGCGGGGGCGTGGCTATTTCCACGGGTTACTTCGCAGCGAAGAAAATCATTGAAGGATGCAGGTCATAAACGATGATAAACCTTGAAAATATAAGTTTCGACCACTGCATAAAATGCACGGTCTGTACAATATACTGCCCCGTCGCCCGGGAAACGCACCTTTTCCCCGGCCCGAAACAGTCCGGACCCGACACCGAACGTCTCCGCATAAAGGACCCGTACCTTGTTGATGACTCACTGAAGTACTGCTCGAACTGCAAACGCTGCGAGATTGCCTGCCCTTCAGGAGTGAAGATCGCAGACCTGATACAGGTGGCGAAATTCCAGCACTTGAAAAAGAAGATCCGCGTTCGGGACTTCTTCATGAGCAGGACCGACCTAGTGGGAAGACTTGCCACCTTCATGAGCTTCCTGACGAACTTCGTGATAAACCTGCTTCCGGTTAAATTCTTTATGGATGTCATCCTGAAAATCCCCTTCGGCAGATCATTTCCGAAATACGCTTCAGGGACCTTCCATGGATGGGCGAAGAAGAAAATGCCTGACCAGTCGAAGTTCAGGACGAAGGCGGTGTACTTCCACGGATGTTATGTAAACTACAACAACCACCAGCTGGGAAAAGACCTTGTGGACGTCCTGAACGCCATGAACATCGGCGTTATAACGGAAAACGAGAAATGCTGCGGCGTTCCTCTTATCGCCAACGGGTATATCGACAAGGCGAAGAAAAACGCGGCCCACAACATACAGGCCCTTTCCCGCGCCCTCGGCGAGGAAGGGACCAGAATTGTATCCACCTCGTCAAGCTGTTCCTACGCGCTGAAATACGAGTATGCGAACCTTCTGGAACTTAACAACGCAACCATATATGACAAAGTCGACTACATTACCAAATATCTTTATTCGCAGTTTGAAACGGGGAACATCCCCCCCATGAAACCGGTGAACCTCAGGGCGGCATACCACTCACCCTGCCATCTTGAACGTATGGGAGGCGTCATCTACACCATTAACGTGCTGAAAGAAATACCGGGTCTGGACCTTGTGATACTGCATTCCGAATGCTGCGGCATCGCGGGGACCTATGGTTTTAAAAAGGAGTATTATGAAATTTCACAGAGTATCGGGGCAAACCTTTTCCGGAACATCGAAAAGGCCGATGTGGAAGTGGTAATTACCGACTGCGAGACATGCAAAATGCAGATTGAGATGAACACACCCTATGAAGTCCTTCACCCCGTGCAGGTACTTGCACGGGCAATAAAAAACAACACCCGGTGAGCGGCAATGGAACAATACCTGAAACCAACAGAATTTTTAAATTTTGACGAACGAGAAATACGGGAAATGATACAGCGTGTTGTGGAAAGCAGCACAACTGAAAAGGAAAAGGCTTCAGTGCTGTTTAATTTTGTCCGTGACAGAATACCCTACAATCCCTATCAGAACATCTTCAAACGTGACATCTATAAAGCAAATACAATACTGAACTCCGAATCGAACTTCTGTGTACCGAAGGCGATCCTACTCACCGCAATGTGCCGCGGCGCGGGGATACCCGCAAGACTCCGTTTTGCCAGCATCAGAAACCGCCTGATGTCCGAAAAGCTGTTATCCCTGATGAAAAGTGATGTCATTCACGGGCACGGGTTCTCTGAGATCTACATTAACGGCGCCTGGATACAGGCCACTCCCGCATTCGACAGTGAACTGTCGACAAAAAACGGATACACCATCGTTACGTTCGATGGAGAAAATCATTCGATACTCCCGTCTCATGATGTCCACGGAAACCCTCATGTGGAATATCTGTGGTATTCCGAGAGCTTTGACGACTTTCCCCTGGAATGGTATATTGAATATGTGAGAAGCAAATACGACGGCTTCACAGAAGAAGCCCTCGCAGTGTGGGGATGATGCCCGCATAACACTTTACCATTGCATCAGCACACCGTTCATCAATCCTGTTTCACGCTCCTGCACATCTGCTGATAGCTGAGATGCATCATGTAGTGGTCCAGCAATGTTATCGCCATGTGCGCCTCCGCCACAGGCCACACCCTTGATACGATAGTGGGATCACGCCGGGTAACCGCCGCGAGCTGCGCGTCCTCCTTCGAAACCTTGTCAATGGTTGTCTGGGGTTTCGCGATTGTCGGGGTGGGCTTAACCGCGAGGCGTACCACAATGTCCTGTCCCGTGGTGAGGCCACCGGTGATGCCGCCGCTGTTGTTGCCGCTGAAGGCCACGCTGCCGTCCTTCATGAACATCTGGTCGTTGTTTTCGCTTCCGGTCATGTCCTTCACCTGCATCCCGGCGCCGATCTCAACGGCTTTTATGGTGCCGATTCCCATCATGCGGCCCAGTTCGGCGTCAAGTTTCATGAATACCGGTTCCCCCATTCCTGCGGGAACCCCCGTCGCCACCACCTCGACGACACCGCCGCTGGAGTCCCCGCTGTCCCTGATTGCAAGGATCTTCTCGTACATTGCACGGGCAGATTCAAGGTCCGGGCAATTCAGCACGGGGTGGAGCCCCCGCTCCTCAAGCTCCCGTATTTCCTTCGGCGTCAGGTCCTGGCGCCTGATATCGGGCACCATTTTTTCAATCTCTCCGAGGACGGCAATCTTTTCCACGAACCGCATTCCCGGCCTGAAACGTTTCTCTTTAAAAACAAGATTATACACGGGGTCGATATCACAGCGGAAGTTTTTAAAGTGTTGCACTCGTTCCTGAATGAGCTGATATCCCATGTCCGGCATGCGGATTCCCGCCGCTTCCCTGACAAAGGAAAATATTTCAATCCCATGATCGCGGAGTATCCGCTTCGCCACGGTCCCTGCCGCTACAATCGTGGAAGTATATCGACCGCTGAAAAAACCCGCCCCTATGGAGTCATCAAAGGACCCGTATTTCTCATAGGACGCGTATGAGGCGTGCCCGGGACGCGGCGTTCTGTTGGTCGTGCGGTACTGCTCTATATGCTCGAAGTGCCGGTCAAGATTCGGTATCAGCACCACAAAGGGGGTACCATTGGTATACCCGGCATTCTTGAATCCTGTCATGGTATCGGCGGCATTCACACCGCTGTAGATAACAGGTATGTCCGGCTCCCTTCTCGGCGAGGACAGCTCGCCCTGCCCCGGCTTCCGCTGCAGGAGGTCGCAATATATGTCCTTCTCGTCTATATACAGACCGGTGGGCACTCCCTGGATATGGGTAGTGAGGCCCTCCTGATAGGAGCCGCCGGCCACTGTTACCTGAAACAATTTTCCGTAATTACATCCAAGCATCGGTTTGTCCTCCTGATTTTTTAATGAACAATGTCGGGACCGGGCAACGCCGGCACGGTACGGCAACACACCTCTGGACAGTATTACAACAAATTTACGGGCAGATGCTTCGGAAAGCAAATATTCGTCTGGTCCTTTTCGCATTCTCTGCCGAAAAAGCTGAACGTCCTGGATATCCGGTGATGACACCAATTGGAAGGATAACTGAAGAGTGGCCCGCTGTCAGAGATATGATCAGGACTGATCACGGATTCTTCCCTCCACGAACTCGCGAACCGCTCAGGCAGCACAATAAAAAGAACGTACATGCAATGACAGTCGAAAATGAAATTCAGCTTTTGACAAGCATTTTTAGGGTTTTCATGGAAATTTTATTCTGCGGGAGATATTGTCCCCGTAAGGATTTTCGGGATGATAACCTTCCGCCCGGAGCCCACCACCTCCAGGACCTCCAGGCGCAGTGTCCCTGACAGTACCACCCTCCGGCCCCCGTAACGCCCCACGACATCATTATTGCCGTGAACGATGAACCGGCCCCCCTCCTCCGTCACCAGGGCGGTCTTCCGGAAGTGAGCGCTGCCGATGCGGTGCATGACGCCGGAGACGGTGATGCTGTCACCGCTGCGGTACTGTTTTCCACGGTATGAAATGGTTTCCGGGTCCTGACATCCCCACAGCAGCAAGCAGGCAACAAGCAGTCCCCGCAACGGGGCACACATTCCCGCACCCATGTCAATACCCCTCTCCGGCGGTATCTTCTTCCGAGCCCACCACGGGGCCGGAAATCCCCTCAGGGAGGAGAATCATATCGGTCCGGCCCTCTTCTTCACCGGCCATCGCACGGAGCGTTGATAACCGGACAGCGTAGGTGCTCATTGAGGACAGTGTGAACCCTTTCTGGCTGTCCGTGGCATTCGCTGCTGTCCAGGTGCTTTTATCAGCATCAAGATACACCGCAGCCACTGCGCTCCCGGCGGATGTTGTCACAGCTCCGCTGGCGTCAATATACGTCAGTGCGGAATTGATCGATGAAAATGTTCCATATACAAAAGCATAGCTTCGCAGCTGTGAATTGACCGTGGCAGGAGGTGGAAAGTATCCGGGATGGAAAAAGTCCGCGGGGAAATTACTTACCGTTCGGAGATCATGGACGAAAGCCGTGAAAAACGTGTTGAAACCGCCACCCCCCTTTGTTGTAATTACCGCATCCACCGCCGCAGTGCCATTGCCGGCATGGTCAATGATCGCTTTCATGACGCCGTCCCCGAGTCGGCCTCTGAGGTATCCCATGAAAAGATACACCATATCGTAATTGTCAATGCTGTTCTCCCAGATCGTTACCGAGCGCTGGCCGTTTACCGTATCGGGATCGGACATGTAATGCAGTATCCGGGAATAGTTGCTTGAAAGCCCGGCGCACATTGCCCCGGCATTCTCAGAGAGCCCTTCGTCAATCCAGGTATACATCATGTAGTTATAGTCACCGCCATGTTCCACGATCACGTTGCGGGAGAAATTGCAGAGGTGC
>JAKQCH010000492.1 GCA_029573825.1 Spirochaetota bacterium
ATCATCCGACAGCCCCACAATCCTGTTCACCTTGATTCCAGGGGCGATCTGCATTTCATACAGTGTGATGACAGGACCCCTGTTGACATTTACCACGCGGGACTCAATACCGAAGTCGCGGAGGGTATTCACCAGGAGTTCAGAGTTTCTCCTCACTTCGTTCTTCCAGCTCTCAATATCAGCAGGGGCCGAGGAGGTAAGATAAATTGTGGGGACTTCATAATTGCCGGAAATCGATATGGTATCAAAGACCGTACCCTGCCCGCACTGTGCTGCAGACACTGCAGGTATCACAGGCTCAAACGGCGCATCTTCATCTTCATCGCCGGGAAGCTCCACCAGGTTCCGGTCCGCTGCCGCCACAACCGTGCTCCGTGGAACGACGTCGATGTCCTCCGCTTCCTGAACCGCGACTTCAACGGCTGCGCCGAGACGGCGCTCCTCATCGGTTTCAAGGGCCGTTATTCTGTTGCTCCTGATGGTGCCCTGAATCATGTCCTCAAGAGAAGGTTCCGTTTCCATGGTTTTTTGCGATTCATTATAATCCGCAATGACGGGCCCCTTGCTGCCGGTTCCTTCATAATCCCAGAGAGACATGCCCCCGGAATCACGGTACGAAGCGTACTCCGCAACATCACCGCCACGGAACAGCGCGTCACTGCAATTGTCCGGGCCGGTGTACACGGGATTCTGCAGGGGAAGCAGCTTCGTCTCTCCGAAAATTCTCTCCGCTTCCCGTTCATACAGCGGTACAACCTGTTTGGTAATCCATGGGAGGCGGCCGTTTTTCCTTTTTTTTATTTCGGTGTCGATAGTGTTGAGCGGAATGCCCGAACGCTTCTGCCGTATTTTCTTCCTGAGCGACTCCCAGAGCCCCCGGGCTACATGCGGTGAATCAGAATTCCCGTCAAACACCGCGGAGAGGGAAAATATTCCCAGCAGCATCAGGCCGATAACATTCATTATGATAATGACAAGATAGGCCCCCGTGGTTTTCAGGATGCCCATGAGAAGCCGTGCGATATAGACCCCGATATATCCTCCGGAGAACTGCGGAACATTCGTTGCATACACAATCGCCACCAGCGCTGATGTGGTAACAGCAAGATAAAAAAAGGCGAAAACCCTTTCCAGGTTTCCCTTCACATCGCCGTTGCGTACCATGTTCCACCCGGTGAGACCGGCGATAACACAGAGCAGAAACGCGGAATAGCCGAACACGGTGCGCAGGGCGCTGCTTATCCACGCGCCGAAGGGCCCAATGAGATTATTCACAGGTCTGTTCGCCGCAAGCAGGTCGTAATCCATGATATTGTAGCTTGCCAGGGAAAGAAACATCATTACCGAAACGAGGAGAATGATTATTCCTGCGATCTCCTGATACAGCCTTTCACGCAGCACCGGATGCCTCCAACAAAAAGCTCTTTATTGCGGGTAGTGTCCGCGCGCTGCCGCACGCGGAAATAATGAGAGCGGGAAAACCGCACAGGATTACCGGAATAAATAAACCGCCGCAAGTCCCACAGAACCCGCAAGGATTGTGTAGTAACCGAACACATCAATCCTGATCCGTTTCACCAGTGCGAAGAGAAGTTTCAGTGAAAGAAGCGCCACAATTATCGCCACCACCACCGCCCCTGTCATGGGGAGAACAAATCCCGACGGCACCCCCCTCCCCAGCATTTTCACTGACTCGAGGAGACCCGCTCCCAGAATCACCGGAATTGCCATGAGGAAGGAAAACCTCGCCGAATGTTCCGGCTCCATCCCCAGGAGAAACCCTCCCGTGATGGTCATCCCGGAACGGGAGATTCCCGGTATAATCGCAATGGCCTGAAAAAATCCAATAATCAGGGCCCTCATCATACCCATCTCTTCTATTTGTCGGTTTTTTATGGTGATAATTTTAGTAGATAACAGTATAAAGCCGTTCACAATAAGCATAAAAAACACAATTGTTGGGGAGGAAAAAAGGGACTCAATGACATCATGGAGCAGAATGCCGATAATCCCCGCGGGAACAGAGGCGATGACGATGTACACCGCCGAACGCAAATCCGGATCGCTGAAATTCCTTGCCATCAGGGCACGGAAGAACCCCGTCACCAGCTTCACAAGGTCTTTCCTTAAAAAAATCAGAATTGCCACAAGCGTTGCAACGTGAAGCATGACGTTTATATAGAGGAAAAGCCCTTCTCCCATTGCGTGTATCGTTGAGTGAAAAAAATCAATGTTTTCAAAGAGGACAAGATGTCCCGACGACGATACCGGGAGAAATTCGGCAATGCCCTGGACCACGGCAAGCACAAAGAGAACAATTGTAATTTCCATATTGAATATATACCTTTATTGTAATTATGAAAGTCAGCGATCAGACCGTCGAACAGCGCCCTCTCCTTCCGGCAGCGGACAGTGTCCGACAGAATATGATTACATGGAGTACGCACAGTATCTGATGCGGGAGTTTTTACACCTCAATAATCTGTACTTCAATCATCGGATTTCTCCGGGTAATCTTGAAGACGTAATTCCGCAGGTTACGCTTAATAAAGTTTGCAATGTCCTTCACCCTGGCGCCGTCAGCAAGCATTTTTTCACAGTGTTCCTCGACATCCTTCCGGATGAGATCCACAACATCATTGCTGCTTCGTCCCGCGAATCCCCTGGTTATCACTTCGGGTCGTAGAAGAAGGCGCCCTTCGGATACAATAGCTGTCACCACCACGACGCCGTCAGTGGACATGACATGGCGCTCCTTAATAATCCCGCTTTCCATGTCGCCAATCTCGCTTCCATCGATGAACACTTCACTAAGCTTCAGTGTCTCAACAATTTCGCAGCTTTTCCCTGTCAGTTCTATGACGCTTCCGTTCTGTGCCATGATTATCCGCGAAGTCTTAATGTTTAACGACTCCGCAATCCAGGCATGGGCGGTGCGATGCTTAAACTCTCCATGGATCGGCATAAAAAACCGGGGCTTCGTGAGAGAAATCATCAGCTTCAGCTCTTCCTGGGAACCGTGACCGGACACATGAATATCCTCGTCCTGTTCATAATACACCTCAGCGCCGAGAATCATGAGTGCGTTAATGATGTTGTTCACCAGGCGGTCGTTCCCCGGAATAATTGAAGCGGTAATGACAACGGTATCCCCGCTGCTGATGGAAAAATGCTTATGGGTGCCGTTGGACATTCGGGAAAGAGCGGACATCGGCTCCCCCTGGGTCCCGGTACAGATAATCACAATTCGTTTGTCAGGCAGCTTGTCCGCCTCCTTCACTGACACGATAAGATCGTCCTTGAAGGTCAGGTACCCCAGCGACTTCGCTATTTCAATGTTCTTCTGCATGGTAAGTCCGGATACCACAATTTTCCGGTTGTACCGCTGGGCCACATTCAGAACCTGCTGTATCCGGCTGATGTTCGACGCAAAGGAAGCAACGATGATCCGCCCCTTCGATGAAGAAAAAATTTCGATCAGCTTGGGGTTCAGCACGCTTTCAGAACGCGTGTATCCCGGACGTTCAGCGTTCGTGCTGTCCGACATCAGGAGCAGTACCCCGCGCTCACCATAGTCAGCAAAGCGGTACAGGTCTGTCACCTCCCCGTCAACGGGAGAAAAATCAATTTTATAATCCCCGGTGTGAATAACAATACCCACAGGAGTCTGTATCGCCATCCCAACGCCGTCAATAATTGAATGGTTGACCCGAATAAACTCAACCACAAAGGACTCGATATGCACCACGTCACGGGGCGATATCTCAACAAAGACCGGCTCTTCCCTGGTGGGTTTTTCTTCAAGGCGCTTCTGGATAAGCCCGATAGCAATCCTTGTGGCGTAAACGGGAGCATTGACCTCCTGCAGGAGAAAAGGAACAGCCCCAATGTGGTCTTCATGGCCGTGGGTGATAAGAATCGCCTTCACCCGGTGCCTGTTTTTCGCCACATAGGAAAGATCTGGTATCAGAAAATCGACACCCGGCATTTCGTCCGTGGGAAACATGATCCCGCAGTCAACAATAATGATATCTTCGTCATACTCAAAGATGGTCATATTGCGGCCAATCGCATCGAGCCCTCCCACCGGTATAATACGTAGCTTCTGTTTATCTTTTGTCATAATCCTGTATGTCCAAATCCTCCGTCATTTCTGATCGTTTCTGTTAATATATCGACAGGTAAAAAATGAGCCGAATACACCTTGCTGAACACCATCTGGGCAATCCGCATCCCGTTCTCCACGGCAAAGGGTTCCTTCCCCAGGTTCGCCATGATTACACAGATTTCTCCGCGATAATCAGAGTCGATGGTCCCCGGTGTGTTCAACAGTGTTATCCCGTGCTTGAGGGCAAGACCGCTCCTGGGCCGGATCTGCGCTTCGTAGCCGGGAGGTATTTCAAGAAATAATCCCGTGGGAACAAGCGCCGTTTCCCCCTTCCCGATAACCAGAACATCTTCAAGAAAGGCGCATATATCCGCTCCCGCGGAACCACTGCTTTTATATTCAGGCGTCATGGCGCCGTCGCGTACTTTTATTTTCACCGGAATCATGAAGTTCCTCAATGTTTCATTACAACACGTATCTGAAAATACCACCAGATCAGACGTCGGCAGGAAAAACCCCCCGGATACCGTATTTTGAAACCAGAGCGGAAAATTCCGGAAACACCAGTACAGTACCGAAGATTCACTAACAGAATTCACTATTAAGCATATAGTTGCAGGAATTGTCAAGGAAATACTGTATTATCCGTACCTTTACCGTGTAATTATTGTCTCATGTATGATAAAATCACAGTTTTTCTTTTTACAGAGCATTAAATACTTGAAATTATTTGCATATAAAGGAAACTCTTTCCTCCACAAAAAAATTAACACATGCAGTCATGTGAATTCAGAATGACTCCAGGACCGCACCGATGATACGAATAACCTTAAAAAAATCATACAACTGCCAGCGCCAGGACCTTTTCTCACAGTTTCAGTCGATGCAGAAGCTCCTCGCGGTGAAGAAAAACTTTGCCGCTCCCCGGATTGCCCGGGACGAGCCGGGTCTTCAGATCGTCGACACGTCGGTACGCATCCTTTTTCTGAGCTATGGATCACGCCTGAAATACACCACCCGGCCGGAAACTTCTGCCGAGGTCAAACAGATTCACGGGAAATTCAAGGAATACCTCTGCCTGTATGAATTCACGGATTCCGGAATACATACGGACCTTACTGTTTCACTCCGGATGAAATTTCCCCTGGGGCCGATTGGATTTTTGTTATCGCTCCTCCTGAAACCAGTCGTATCGCTGCAGTTCAAAAGAGAACTGAAGCGCATAGAAAAACAAACAAGGGAAATGAAAGCACATTGATATCGAAACCGGTTATTGTACAAAGCGACAACACGCTGCTCCTTGAGGTCAACAATCCTGATTACGAAGATGCACGGGACGCGATTTCACACTTCGCAGAGCTTGAAAAAAGCCCGGAACACATCCACACCTACAGGATAACCCCCCTCTCCCTGTGGAACGCGGCGGCGATGGGGATGAACTCCCGGCAGATCATTGAAAGCCTCTCGAAACACTCACGGTATGAAATCCCGGAGATTGTGATTACCACCGTAAAAGAACAGATGAGCCGGTACGGCATCCTGAAACTTATAAAAAAAGATTCCCGCCTTATCCTTACCACTGACGAAAACCTGATACTGACGGAAATCATTTCCGAAAAGAAAATTCAGCCCTATATCGCTGAACGGATTGACGAAAACAATGTGCAGATCAAGCCGAACCTCCGTGGTCATGTGAAGCAGGCCCTCATCAAGCTGGGGTTCCCCGTGGAGGACCTCGCGGGCTACGATGAAGGCGACCCGCTGGAAGTGACAATCACCGAAAAGACAATGAACAGACTCCCCTTCATGGTGCGGGACTACCAGCAGAGCGCGATCAATGCCTTCTACAAGGGTGGAGGCATCGAGGGGGGAAGCGGCGTGATAGTGCTTCCCTGCGGCGCCGGCAAGACCATTGTCGGTATCGGGGTCATGGACATACTGAAAACCGAAACCCTAATCCTTGTAACCAATACCGTTGCCCTCCGGCAATGGCGCGAAGAGCTGTTGGACAAAACCAATCTCGCCGGGGAACAGGTAGGCGAATACTCCGGTGAGAGAAAGGAAATCAAGCCTGTCACCATAGCCACGTACAACATCCTCACCTACCGCAAAAAGAAAAACGAGGACTTTGTCCATTTCGATATATTCATGTCCAAGAACTGGGGACTCATCATATACGATGAAGTGCACCTCCTCCCGGCGCCGGTATTCCGTATGACCTCGGAGATACAGTCAAAGCGGCGCCTGGGCCTCACGGCGACTTTGATACGTGAAGACGGCATGGAGGCCGATGTGTTCAGCCTGATCGGCCCCAAGAAATACGACATGCCCTGGAAAATCCTTGAAAAATCATCATGGATCGCCGAGGCCCTCTGCACCGAGATCCGAATCACACTCCCCGAGGAGCTGCGGGTACACTACTCCGTCGCTCAGGACAGGGAGAAATTCCGCATATCCTCCGAGAACTGGAAAAAGACCGACATCATCCAGCGGATAATGGCCCACCACCGCGGCGCCAACATACTCATCATCGGGCAGTACATATCGCAGTTAGAGGAGGTGGCACACCGGTTCAGGCTTCCCATTATCACCGGAAGCACCCCCATATCCGAACGCGAGGACCTCTACGCGAAGTTCAGGAAGGGGGAGATATCGACCCTGGTGGTGTCGAAAGTTGCGAACTTCTCCATTGACCTCCCTGATGCCAACGTGGCGATACAGATATCCGGGACCTTCGGCTCCCGCCAGGAAGAGGCCCAGCGCCTCGGGCGGATACTCAGACCGAAGCCCGATGAAAACCGCGCATTTTTCTACACCATAATATCATCAAACACCGTCGAAGAAAAATTCGCTCATAACAGGCAGCTGTTCCTCACGGAGCAGGGATATAACTATGTAATTTTAAATGAAACAATGTTCAGCGAGAAGTTTCCCGAATCCGCCTGTTCATGAAGGCGGCCTCCGCCACACTATCGATTCCACCGCAGAATGAAAAGAGGGCTCTTATGAAAACGGTACGCGTATGCAGTATTATCCTTGTCCTTTCAGCATCCATACTCCTTACGGCAGCTGGTATCGGATGCAGGGCATCCGCCACGACCCGGGGACTGCAGATACTGCGTCTCACGGACGACCGCGGAATTGAGGTCTCAGATGACCGGGGCGGAAGCTGGGACACCTTCAATCACGGCCTCCCGGAATCCATCAGGCCGCTGCGTATCACCGCCGACCGCAACGGGACACTGTATCTGATCACGAGGCACTCAGGGATATTCCGGCGGACGCAAAACGAAGACTCATGGCATTCCCTGAACTCGCCGGAATTCCGGCTCCGCACAACAGTGCTGAAAGACGGCCGATTCAGGAAAATAACCGCCTTTTCCGTAAGCAGGGCAGATCCCACCCGCATGTCCCTGGCAACCAAGCACAGCATATACCGTTCACGGGACGGCGGCCGCATATGGAGCAGCGTGAAAACGGGACACGAACTTCCCTCCCGCCATTATATCACCGCCCTTGCCTATAATGAAACAGGAGACACCATCATGACAGGCACCTCCTTCGGCGGCGTGTTTTTGGAACAGGGGAGCGGTTTTACCCGTCGGTCCCGCGGACTGCCCTCGGAACCCTACTCCGAGACCCTCACGTTCATTGAAGAAATCGGAGTCCTCCACAGCGGACCGGGACAATCACTCTTCGCGGGAATAGATTTTACCGGGGAAATATTCTTTTCCGGCAACCAGGGACGCACCTGGACAAACGCGGGCCTCCCCGGTGAACGAAACCCCCTGGACTTCATCTACGACATCGCATCATCGGGGAACACGGTGTACGCCTCCTCCTCCAGGGGCATCTATGAAATGGACTCCCGGACACGGCAGTGGAAAAAATCCACATATGACAGTATTGCCCAAAAGCTCAGCGCCTCACATGATTCCGGCAGTTTCCTTTTTCTTGATAACAGCAGCGCGGTACCGCCGGTTTTTTACCGCTCCGCGCAACAGCCTTTATCAGCCCCAAAAAACACCACGAGAGCAGAGGCCAGAGACAGGCGCGCCATATACGCAAGCGTACCCGCTGTTCGGCGGAACCTCGACGGGCTGATATCCACCTGCAGGCAGACAGGGCTCAACGCCATTGTCATTGACATGAAAGATGACTTCGGCAACCTCTATTTCCCCACGAACAACACCGTCGCCAGGGAAATACGGGCACTCCGGAGGCCCCTGGACGTAAAAAAGGTTCTGCAGAAACTAAAGGAGAACAACATTTACACAATTGCCCGGATAGTGGTATTCAAGGACAAAAACCTTTTCCGCGCCTACAACCACCGCTACGCAATCCAGAACATGAGGACCGGCGGCCCATGGCAGGGAAGCGAAGGCGAGTACTGGGTTGACCCCCACTCGGACTTCGTACAGCGCTACACCATCGATCTGGCGAAAGACATCGCAGCCCTCGGGTTTGACGAAATACAGTTTGACTACATCCGCTTTCCCTCGGACGGTCCCACGCATCTCTGCAATTACCGGTATCGAACCGAAAGGAGCATGTATAAATCCGAGGCCCTGGCGGATTTTCTGAGGAAAGCCCGCAGCGAAATATCCGTCTCCCTCTCCGTGGACTTGTACGGATTCACCGCGTGGTACCGTTTCGGCAACCTCATCGGCCAGGACATCGAAGAGTTCGCGGATATCGTGGATGTTATCTCCCCCATGGTATATCCCTCTCATTACGGCACACGGTTTTACATGAAAGGCGAACGAAGGCTCCGGCCCTATAAAATTGTCAGGGATAACGGTTTCCGGTCACTATATATAACAGGGGGAAGCGCGCTGATCCGTCCCTATCTCCAGGCGTTCAACCTTCTTTCACCCACATGGGGGCCGGAATACATCCGGCTCCAGGTGAAGGCAGCCCGGGAGAGCGGTTGCAGCGGATTCATTTTCTGGAACGCCGCCGCCAACTACGACATGGTCCGCAAAAGCTTTTCAAAATAGGTGGAAATAAACTGTTGACCTAATAACACCATAGTGAAACGATTACCTTCAGGAACAGAGGAAAACGAATACAACAATGAGTGAAAATGGCTACATCCGTCTGTATCAGAGTTCATCCGAACCGGGAGAAGCATATCTTCTTACCCAGGGCAATGTTTATTTTTTTGTTTCTGAGGCTGATAAATATGTAATACGGGGACAGAACCTGGTTGTGGGGGCGACAGAACTGATACTGCGGCACATGACTGATATATCCACCGCGAGGATGGAGACGGCGATAACCGACCGCGCTTCGCAGGTGAAGAAAATGCCGAAAGATAAATTCATCTCATCTCTCGACAATTACTCCTTCATCCTCAACGTTTCCATGGTCCTCGCGAAACAGGTAATCCTTACCAACAACATAATGAACAAGAACATGGCCTCCCTCGATGGTGATGATAAAAAAATAAAAGAGGCATCAGTGGAGTTTTACCGTATCGTACAACGCATACGATCAGAGTATGGGAAGCGGAAACTTCCCTGGCTGAAAGACGTTGTGGTAAAACACGAAAACACCCTTACCTTCAAGCGCGGCGAAACCTTTGACCGGGCTTCCGAACCGACGGTCATCTCGACAGAAGGCACCCCGGAGGACAAGTTCAGGGAATTCCCTCCGGGGACAACTATCTGCGAAGCAGGCTCCCAGGGCGATGAAATGTACATTCTGGAATCCGGTGCGATTGATGTGGTAATACAGGGAAACAGGGTCGCCACGATAAGCGACCGGGGCACAGTGTTCGGCGAAATGGCGCTGCTCCTGGGGGAGACCAGGTCCGCGACGCTGAAAGCAAAAAACCATGTGGTCCTCACCGCCATCAGCAAAAAGGACCTCAGGGAAATAGCTTCCCAGAACAATGACATTCTCACCGCCATTGCGGTTTCCCTGGCGAAAAAACACTACTTCAACATAGAAAAAATCAATTCAGTCAATGAAATGCTCATCGAAAAGGAACTTCACAGTGACGACGCGAAGCTGGAGAAAAAGAGAAGAGAGCTGCAGCATACCGCAAGTGAAATCCTTTCCCTGAAAAAAGACGTGCGCGCCATGCACAGCTCTAAACCTGCTGAATTTCTTGACGACCTTGTGGACACCCTGGATTAGTGGTCCCGGCTGGTACAAGCCGGAACATAACTTATTGCTTTATTTCAACGACTTCAGCCACGTCATTTCCGATTTCAGATGATTATCAAGATAGGTATACAGATGCAGCTGGGATGATTCCGCAGGGAGTTTCGCGGACTCGCTGATTTTTTCTTTTATTTCGACAAGCTTTTCCTTTACCGATTCAATCCGATCTTCAACGAACTGCTCCTTCTGCTCTTTTGTCAGAGTGTTAAAGAACATGAGGACGATATCAATATCGAAATGAATGAGGTTATGCTCGAAATACTGTTTCAGCATTTTTTTGTAATGTTTCCGTCCGGCGGGCTTAATTTCGTAAATGTACCGCTCCGGGTTCCCGCCATCCTTTTCAGTCCCGACACGCTGTACCCAGTCGTTTTCCACTGCCTTTTTTATCGCATAATATATTGAACCGAACTTTATATCCACATAATCCTTCAGCCGTTCAACAATCTTCTTCTTGATTTCATACCCATAAAGATTTCCCTCCATAAGGAGTCCCAGAATCGTAATCTCAATCTTCATAAACACCTCGTGGTGCATTAATATTTATGTCTATACCGCACAGCATGTGATGCATATTTTACTGATATTTAAAATTTTGTGTGTGCCTTTATTTTAATATAAGACAATGTAACATAAAAAATCAATATATTTTTAAACCTTATTAAACATTTTTTACAAAAAACGAAAAATTTTATCTACAAATATAGTTATATTATATTACAAATAGTATCAGTCAATAATATAACAGTAATCCGGAAGAAAGAGAGGTGAAGTGTTATTCGGAAAGCTTCCTGAGGGCAGACTTCACGACAGACTCAAGGGGCATGGGGTCATCCCCCTTAACAATCTCGTCAACAACAGCGGAGGACTTCCCTTCATCAAAGCCCAGAGACACGAGGGCTTCCACAGCATCAGTCCGGATGGACGGTATTGCGGGTTTTTCTGATGCGAAACTTTCAAGCTTCTTAAGTTTCCGTTTCAATTCGAAAATCAGCTTTTCCGCTTTACTCTTCCCGATGCCCGGAACCTTGACCAGCATTCCGGAGTTGCCGTCACGGACAGCAGCGAGCAGCTGACCGGCGGAAATGCCCGATATAATTGACAATGCCATGGAGGGACCGATGCCGCTTATGTTCAGCAAAATGCCGAAGAGTTCCCTCTCCTCCCCGGAAAAAAATCCGTACAGACGGAATGAGTCTTCGCGGTGAAAGGTGTGAACCAGAAGGGACACCGAATGTTCCCCGCGTATTTTTTCGTATGTCGAAAAAGGTATCGCAAGGCGGTATCCCACACCATTCACATCCAGAATGAGCTCCGTGGGCTTCAGTTCATCTATTGTTCCTTTGAGTTTTGCAATCACCGCTTTGCCCTCCCCTGAGCTGCCGCGCTCTTCAGACTGAAGCTGTGACATGCAGCGATGGAAAGGGCATCGGAAACATCGTCACAGGAGGGGGCGGTTTTCACCCCCAGTATCTTCATCATCATCATTTCAACCTGTTTCTTGGAGGCCCTTCCGTATCCCGTCAGGGCCTGCTTTACCTGCAGCGGTGTGTACTCAAAATAATCAAGCCCGGCGAGACGGACAGTGAGGAGTATCACCCCTATTGCCCTGGAAACGTCCAGGGCTGTTGTTGTATTCTTTGAAAAAAACAGCCGCTCAATGGCGGCACAGTCCGGCGTATAGGTCTTTATTATTTCACCCAAAGCTACATGTATCTCGACAAGGCGGTCATCAATTCTTTTCGTGGAAGAAGTTTCAATTGATCCGCAGGCAACAACAGAAAGGGTGTGCTCAATTACCGCCCACCCCAGTATGCCAAAGCCAGGATCAATGCCCAGTATCCTCACTGCTCCTCATTGATTTTTTCCATGACCTCATCGGATATATCATAGTTGGAATATACGTTCTGTACATCATCATGGTCTTCAAGCTGCTCAATGAGGCGGAGGCACTGGCCGGCCTTATCCTCATCCAGGGGAACCGATATCTGGGGGACATAGGAAATTTCACTCATCGCGAAGGAAAGGCCCTTCTGCTGTAGCAGTTCATACACATCACCATATCCTTCAGGTGACGTGGTGACCACGATATTCCCGTCCTCCGTCTTGACGTCCTCGATATCGTGCTCAAGGAGCATTTCCAGCACTTCATCTTCCGAGACCTTCCCCCCTTCGATAACGATCATACCTTTTCGGTCAAAAAGATACGCCACAGAGCCGGTTTCACCGAGGTTTCCGCCGCCCTTGGAAAAAATTTTCCTGATTTCAGGAGTGGTGCGGTTCCTGTTGTCCGTAAGGCAGTCAGCCATTATCGCGACACCGCCGGACCCGTATCCTTCATACCGTATTTCCTCGTACTGCACACCGTCAAGGTTCCCGGATCCTTTTTTTATTGCCCGCTCAATATTGTCGTTGGGCATGTTGCTTTCTTTGGCCTTCATCACTGCAATTCTGAGACGGGGGTTCATGTCGGGGTCCCCTCCGCCGGTTCTCGCGGCAACAGTTATTTCCCGGATAATTTTTGTAAACAGCGCCCCCCGTTTCGCGTCAACGGTGGCTTTTTTTCGTTTAATTGTCGCCCATTTGGAATGTCCTGACATATATATCTCCTCAATTGATTTTCCATTTCCCGTACGGCAGTTACATTTCAGGACAAATTTTTCAATAACCCCTGTTTATTTTCAACTGTAATTTTATAATCTTTTCCCGCGCCAGATCAGATTTATAGCTGTAGGTAATTGCCTTGCGGTAAAAGGTTATAGCCTTTTGGAGATCGCCCCGCCGTTCATGGGTCACCGCGAGGTTCCACCGGACCTTTCCCGGATTCATCTTTTCAAAAAGATACCGCTTGTCACGGTTTTCCAGTTCCAGCTTTTCCTTTTTTTCGCCCTGCACGAAGGTGTCCGCACTGTAGTATTCCCGCACTCCCGTTGTGGCTTTAATCTTCGCGATCTCACCGCGTATCTTCTTTATATCTTCAATGCGCTGCCGGATGCCGGAAACAATCTGCTCCTGATAGGTTACCGTTTTTTCATACACCTCCGCGGCCCTGTCAAAATCAAGGTCCTTCATGTACATGTCGCCGCGGTATTCATTAATTCGCGACCGGCGGAGGATATCGTCCTCCGGAAGGTGTTCAAGGGCTTTTCCGAAAGACTGGTCCGCAAGAGTAAAATTTCCGGTCCTCTTGTACGCAAGATACCCCAGGGCATAATGGATATATCCGTCATCGGGCTTCGCCTTCAGGTACTTCCGGTAATTGTCTACAGTATCAAGGTATCGCCCGATGTCCTCATAGAGATTTCCCACCATAAGATACAGTTTCGGATCATCCACCTCGCCCTTCGCCTGAATGTAGCGTTCGAGGTGATGGATCGCCTTTTTTCTCGCCGTTGTATTCGCGAGAGATACCCCGAGCTCAAGGGAGTACTTCGGTTCCGCGGTGTTCAGCGTGTACGCCTGCTCCATCATGCGCCGGTACGGTTCAGGGCGCTTCTGCTTTTTATAGACCTGTGCTATCTCATAGAAAACTTTGTCGTCCTCTCCGTGGCGGAGTGACCGGTACCGGAGGGCCTGGTCATAGTGGTTCAGCGCTTCGGGATATTTCTGCTCTTCATAATAGCACCGCGCAGCATAGACGTGGAGGGTAAAAAGCTCTTCGTTATCCTTCACAAAAAAACCGACCGCACGCCTGTTCCGGAACGCTTCCTTCAGGAGTTTCTTTCCCGATTCCACCGTTTTCAGGAGATCAAGCCCTGTGGGTTTACCCGCAGTGCCTCCGGTTTCCTTATTATACAATTCACTGAGGTTTTTATTGATTACTTCAAGGGATTTGGCGTAGTTCTTGTCGTTATAGAGCTTCCTATAATCCTCATCCTGCTGCGCCGACGCGGGCATCGCACACACCACAAACAACACGGCTCCTAACAGGTATAGAAATACGGATTTTATTGTCGATATATGTAATTTCAGAAAAAACACTCTCTGCACTCCCTATAGTTGTTCCCAATTTACTATCGGCAGAAGATGAAATCAACTGAATTTGTTTTTAGGGGTGCGGGAGATGTCTATTTATCTGTTTATAATTTATTTACGATCCGAATTGAAGGAAGCGTGCCAATTTAACAAAGCATGAAAGGTCATTGTCACAAAAATTCTGACACCCTATTATATACATGTTGATGCAATGTATTCTGTCCCCAATGTTGAGGCTACTTTTGCCAGAGATTTATCGAAAGTCCAGAGTGGAATACCGGACAAAATTGATGAACCCAACAAATGAGTGTCAACATATCCAACACCCTTACTCATGATTTTGCGATATTCGATGAAGGACATAACCTCCTGATGACTCAGAACCGGAACATCTGGTAATGCTTCAAGCAGATGGACAATTTCTTTCCTATTTTTTAAACTTCCACAGGCAAGTTCTCCAATGATGAATGGATGACACGCAACTAAACCCAACTCAAGAAGTTGAACTAAATGATTTTCACATACCCTGAAATGGGTCACCCATATTGATGTGTCAACCAATACCAAATCAGACATTTCAGGATTTCCTTCTTGGTATCGATTTCAGTTGTTTTTCGGAACCCCCCAGCAATGCGAGTCTTTTGCTGCTCTCCTTCGCAATTAATGTTTCAAGTCCGGCTTTTACTAATGAAGTTTTTTCTTTAATACCCGTCAATCTGGATGCTTTCTCAAGAAGCTCGTCATCAATATTCAGCGTCGTTCTCATCGTTTTCCCTCCTGTACAACCAATTCAATATGCATACAGTATAATCATATATATCTGCATATATCAAGCATATTTCAAGAAATAAACGCCCTGTTCATCATCGCCTCAACCGGAGATACTTCCCATCACATTGTTTAAAACACACATATTCGTTCATTGAATTCCCATAGTTCTGTATGGTAATGGTGTTGCCGGAGTATGCCCCGGTTACCGGCGACCTGTCACCGCTTCGCAGCATGCCGGTAAAGGTCAGATACACCTGCTCACCATCCTTTTCAACTGCGAGCTTACCGGAGCTCTTAACACCGGTCCCTTTAATCAAATACATATATCCATGTTCATTCTTTCTTACTGTTATCGTGAGATTGCATATTTTTTCATCAGCAATCCTGTACACTCCGGAGTAATCAGGGTTACTTCGTGTTTCAACTGATCCTGTTGTATTGCTTTCACCGCCCGGTACATTCATTTCACTTTTCCCCCGGCAGGAAAATGCTGCCACCACACATAGCGCTATGCCGACGAGGATTATATGCGGTGTTACTCCCGCTTCCGCACCATCTCTTCTTCTTATCAGCATGGTCATGTAAAACTCCTCTTTTTAATATTACAGTACATCAAGTACAACCATAGTTATATCATCATCGAAGTTACTGCCACCGTTAAACATTTCAATCTCCCGTATTAGCTCCTGAGAGAATTTCTCAGCTTGCAGGTGTGCGCATCCCCTTATAGTTTTCCGCAAGCGTTCCTCCCCGAATAATTCATTCAATGAATTTTTACTCTCATATATTCCATCGGTATAAAAAATAATTCGATCTCCGGGTTCAAGTTGAATTGTTTTCTCAGCCAACTGGATATCGCTCAACCATCCGAGGAGGGTTCCCTTTGCATTTAGTTCACAAAATTCATCATTTTTTTTGCGATAAATCAGTGGAGAGGGATGACCTGCTGATGAGTATCGCATGATATTTTTGGCGGTGTCAATAGATGCAAAAAAAGCTGTTACAAAATTACTTTGCACCGTATATTTCAGCACAACATCATTGAGACGTGAAAGAACTTCGCTTGAATTATTCCTGTCAGTAATATTATCTAATGCGATCTTGGTAACTGTTGCAAGAAACGCACCGGGGAGGCCATGACCCGACACATCGGCAATGATAACATCAAGAAATCCATCCCGATTCGCAATGTCATAAAAATCTCCCCCCACTTTGTCCACTGGTATATACACAGCATGGCCATGATATCCGGGTATCTCCGGTATCGAAGGGGGCAGCAGACGTTCCTGAAGCAGGCGCGCCACTTCAAGTTCCCGTTCAATGTCCCTGTTGCGCTGACTTATAATCTTCTGATTTTCATAATTTTTCAACAATGAAGATATCCGTGTTAACAATTCCAGGGAGTTAAAAGGCTTATGCAGGTAATCATCAGCGCCATTTTCAAGACCCGTAACCTTATTCATGAGATCAGTATCAGCGGTGAGCAAAATTACCGGTATCGTGTTGAGTTCACTGTTTGATTTAATGATCGATGTCATGTCTAAGCCATTCATAACCGGCATCATAACATCTGATACAATGAGGTCAGGCCTTTGATCTCTGGCAGCGCGTATTCCCTCCTCGCCATCTTCTGCATATACTACACGATATTGTTTTTGAAGAAGCATTTTCAAAAAATTCCGCATGTCGTCATTATCTTCAACAACGAGAATCGTTTTTCTATCAGCTGACTCATGATGGGCTTCATGGATTTCTGTTGCCCCAAAAGGAGTATCTTTAATTCGAGCTGTTTCAATTTCATGAAATCCAATTGATCGATAATCCTTAACATAATCTTCAAGATCACTTTTTTCAGTAAAAGTAATATTCGCACTGTCTTCGAAATGTTCTATTCCCTTTGGTATCGTAATTGTAAATACTGAACCATGATTATCTCTATAGTTTTCAATATACCTGCTTTCAACTTCAATACTGCCGCCATGTAATTCAAGAAGCTCCCTGACAAGAGCAAGTCCGATTCCTGTTCCCTCATACTTTCTTGTGGAAGTTGTATCCGCCTGACTAAAACGGTCGAATATTGTATTTATATTTTTTTCAGAAATACCTTCTCCCGTATCCGCCACCTTGATATAGCAGAAACTTTCATCCTCCATAAGACTAATTGAGATTGTCCCTTCGTCACCTGTAAACTTCAAGGCATTAGAGAGAAGATTCATGAAGACCTTATCCATTTTCTCGGGATCAAAAAATATTGTAATAAAATCTGCCGAAGGATTAAATTCCAGTTTAATATTCCTGGACTTCGCAGCAAGTTCTATGCTTGAAAGATAATGACGGGCGAAGTGAACTATATTCCCCTCCTGCACCCGTAAAATCATTTTCCCGGCTTCTATTTTTGAAAAATCAAGCAGATTATTCACAAGCTTAAGAAGACGGAGTGTATTGCGATGCAGGTTCTTAAAAAAATCATTATCCACCTCTTTCCCGTAATCTCCCAGAAGGACGGATTCAATTGGTCCAAGCATTAAGGTAAGGGGAGTGCGGATTTCGTGAGAGATATTTGAAAAAAACCGGGATTTTGCCTCTTCAAGAGACCTGCGTTCATGCTCTGCTTTTATCCGTGTGGTAATATCCCGGGTAACACCATAAAATTCAATTTCCCCTTCATTGTTGCTAACCATTCTGACTGTTTGACCAACCCACTTCGGCTCACCATCTTTCATCAATGCAAGAAATTCACAATAGGTGATTTCAATGTTTTTTTCAATCTGGTCCTGATAAAACTTTAATTGCCGTTCACGATACTCCGGATGAGTAATCGACAAAAAATTTTTTCCTGTAATTTCTTCCTGGGAAAAACCAAGGAGCCTGTTAATGGCAAGGTTTATATACTTGAAATGTCCTTCAAGAGTGCATATGAAAACACAATCGTTAACATTATCCATCAACTGACGATAGTTCTTTTCACTTTCCGACAGGGCTGCTTCCATCGTTTTTCTGTCTGTTATATCAATAGCAATTGTACGAAAACCCGTTGCTTCATTATTATCATTGGTGACAAGAGATACCGTTGTATTAACAAACCCCGCCAGGCCGTTCCTGCGTATTACCTCCTGCTCAACTGACCCAATTGGATTTTCTCCGGTAAAAACCCGATGATACACATCCATTGTTTTTTCATGATAATCCGGATAAATAAATTCTGTAAAATTTTTCCCGATTACATCGTCTTTTGTACAACCGATAAAGTTCAGGACAACATCATTGCAGGACACAATATTTCCTGATAAATCAAATTCAAGAAACCCGACATTATTTGTTTTAAGAAGTGTCCGGTATTTTTCCTCTGATTTAATTAATTTCCGGGTTCGCTCCTCCAGCATCTCCTCGAGATTCTGGAGAATCCTCGCATTTTCTAAATGAGGCCCGAGATTTATTCCCAGTTGATAAAGAAATCGTTTCTCATCGACAGAGTAAACAGATCCGTCGATTTTAACTCCCAAAAGAATAATCGCGGACAGGTTGTTCTCAAAAAAAACAGGTAGTATAATTTCTGCCGTTCTAAGGGGATCATTTAATTCAAGATTCAGGCCGTTATTAAGTATAAAAAATTCAATTTCTTCAGGCATGACAACAGACCGTTTCGCGGCAATAAAATTAATGAGCGGGTGACTCGCGGCAACTGTTATCGATGATACATTAACGGCAGAGACCTTTCCGTTATATAAATCTGAATACGGATTATTTCTGATACTACCCGTATACTGATTACTGTTTTTTTTATATATAAGGAAAGTGCAGTCTCTGCTTAAGAGATCACCAAAAAAAGAAAGTGAAACGCATTCAATAATTTCACTGTCATTTCTTGATCTGCATAGCGTGTCATTGAGATTTTCAAATGCGATATTTAATTTATTTATTTGCCGGCGTATTATTGTTTGACGCAACCTCCTGATAATAAAGTTAAACGCCAGAATACCGGACAGGGTAATAATCACATACAATGGTAAAAGCCTTGCCGAATGATTCAGGGTTATAATATAGGCTGCCGTCAGCACCGCAGCAGCAGTTACACCATAATGCAGAAATAGCCCTACCAAACGGACTAACTCGTTGCGGTTATACCTGAAGAGGGCAATTGCAAATAGAGTTGTTGGAACAAAAATAAAATTTCCAGCAGGATAGATATCATAGCCGTTCATTGCCGGGATGTCCCCAAGGGACAAAATAGCCAAACTGGCAGAACCGGTTAGAAGAAAAAGAAATCGGTGACGGTTAAACCTGTTTTTACTACTGCGATATGCAATCACAAGAATTGTGACGATATATACAAGTGTCAGGGCGGAAAGCAGGCTCATAATGTCAAACAACACTGCTTTCCTGGCAAATAACCCCCAGGAATAAACATACATATTCTGAAGATAATAGCTGGATTGTGAAAAAAATAACAGGAAAACTGAGACCAGGTAGTTTCCATATAATAACCAGCTCTCGGACTGACGATTTGCAACGAGACGAATGAGATGCATTCCCAGGGGAGGGATAAATACAACAAAGAGATGACTGAATCTGCTGACGAGTAACCCGGTTTCCGGTATTGTTATTATGCAATTCAGATAAATATCAATACTCAGAAGGGCATACGCTGCCATCAAAAAGCTGAAAACAATTGAATCCTTACGGTTTTCTCCCACCCGAAGTGACAGAAAAATTAGAAAAACTGTCACAACAAATGAAGCCAGAGGAGGCACTCCATAAGGTATTGTTTTACTGATAATATGATCAATGCTGTAATTACCGATTGCCCACCAGAACACGGGAACTACGGCAAGAAGAACAGCAGCAAGAAATATCTTCGCGATGGACCCAATAATTCTTCGTTTTGCATACATATTAATTCTAATCACATCATGGCGATATATTCCCCACGCCATAAAAAGAAGAGGGATAAAGGCAAAATTACCCGGAGGATACACGTTTATCCCGTTAAGAGCAAACATATTACCTAACGTTAAAAATCCTATTGTCAATATTGCAAACATGATATATTGTATTTTTAAACGGGTATGGTTATCGATATCAGTTCTTAATCTTTTGACAGACA
>JAKQCH010000493.1 GCA_029573825.1 Spirochaetota bacterium
TAGGACCAAAACCATTGGGTCCTGTTCTATCACCTGCTGGCATAACATACCTCCTGTAAAATATGGTAATGATAATCATTTTCACTTTTACTGCAAAAAAAATACCGCTTACTCCTGAGACTTCATCCTGCATTTCTCACAGATACCGTAAAAGCTTATCACATGATCCATTATATGAAACCGGTATTTATCCGAAAGCCTGTCCTGGGTCTTTCTGATGAATTCGAGCTCTTCATCAACAAAATCATAATAATCTACTATCGTTTTGCACTGCACACAGACGAGGTGATGATGATGTTCCTTACTCTGAGAATTGTTAATCAACTCATAACGCGCTTTCCCTTCCCCAAAGTCAAACTTCTGAACAATCCCCATCTGCAGCAGAATGTCAAGAGTCCTGTACACCGTGGTCAACCCTATTGCGGGATTCAGCTCATGGGCACGGACATATATATCAGCCGCAGTGAGGTGTTCTTCTGTATCCAGAAGCACCTCCATAACAACTTCACGGGGTTCCGTAACCCTCACACCGAAATCTTCAAACCTGTTGTGCCACCATGGCCCCCGGCCTCTCCTCCGCAAAATCAGCACCCTCCACATCAGTCAATAGAATTATTAACTCATCTAAATGAAAATGATTTTCATTATCAATATAACCATCTATATTAAAAATGTCAAGTTAAAACTGTATTAATTACCTATTGCAGAAAAAATTTTTTATTTCTTCAACACATGCGCCCGTATCGACCCGGGAAAGCAGAATGTATCCCTGCTGCTGATTCAGATCAAGCAGCACATTTTTAATGAGTCATGGGAACATTACCGTCCCCCTGTACCGCTTTCAGCCGTTTCAGGGTCAGCTCCTCAATATCACCCGCCGCTGCCGCCATGTCTTTCACCGTGGGATGATGGTCAAAGATGAAGGTCACATAGGATCTGGCGATTTCACCAAGCATCAGGCCGAACTCGGCAAAATAGAGCACCTTCCCTTCCCGCGACAGCTGCCCCACACGAATCGCATCGGTCTCCACGTTCAGGATATCCGGCTGCGCGGTGAAAACATCCGGGATAGTGGGGTCCTGAATGATGCTGAAGTCAATCCCGAACTTATACAAAGATTCGGTAAGGGGGCTTATCCCGGTAAATTCATACCCTATATATGGTTTTGCTTCACTCATAGTCCTGCCCTTTACTAAAACTAATTTATCAGATAATCTTTCTTTTTTACAGGATGTAAAAAAATAGTGTTTGCCGTCAAATCTTTTACGGATATAAGGTCACGTATAGCAGCTGTTTTTTAAGCCTTTTGTACGGGAAACCGCGGTAGTTGGAATCTGCAATCAGCATCAGTATTTCAGTGTTTTGGGAAGTGCCATAATGCAATCTCAGGGAAGGAAAATCACGCCATCATGAACTCATTGCATAATTTTCCCGTGGTATCATCAATTGATGTCCGCTGGAGTGATATGGACGCATTCGGACATGTGAACAACAACATGTATTACCGCTATTTCGAAACAGCCCGTTTTGCCTATTACGAGAAGTTAGGGATTCTTGACCTGAAACGTAGAGACAACATCGGGCCGATTATGGCTGAATCTTCATGTAGATACCTCAACCCGCTGTCCTTCCCTGACAGGCTCACCGTGGGTGCGCGGATACAATCCGTGGGTAAAACCAGTTTCACAATGGAATTCGTCATTATCAGTGAAAAAACCGGCACCGCCGCTACAGGAAAGGCAACCCTTGTCATGTATGATTACGAAAAGGGGGAAAAGATCCCCCTCCCCGCAGCACTGAAGGGATCAATTAATCATATTGAAAAAGGAAACGCGGAGAGCGGGAAACGCTGATGCCCGCCTGTACCGCGTAATATTTTTCCCAATACCGATAAAACACATCGATAGAATTGTACCGCTGCAGGTTCATATATCCACCCTAATATTCCGGCAAATACAACTATCATAAGCGCGTTTACCGCAAACATGGAGCCGATTACCACCCTCTGTGTTTTAGGCGCCCAGTCATAACAATACATGGACACCACCCAGAAGGGGATATATACAGTT
>JAKQCH010000504.1 GCA_029573825.1 Spirochaetota bacterium
TAAAGCCCGTGAAAATGAATTGCGGTGGCACTATGCCCTCGAGGGCGCCGGTGACGGTGTGTGGGACTGGGACGTTGCGACCGGTGAAGTTCTGTTTTCACGGCAGTGGAAGGGAATGCTGGGATATGAGGACCATGAAATACGCAATGCCTATGGTGAGTGGGAGTCACTTCTTCACCCGGATGACAGACTGCGGAGCATCGCAGCGCTGAATGAGTATGTTCAGGGCGCTTCGGATGTATACCAGAACGAATTCCGGCTTCTCTGTAAGGATGGAAGTTATAAATGGATACTAGACAGAGGAAAAATTGTTGAACGTCTGGATGATGGTACTCCGCGCCGTATAATCGGAACCCATACTGATATTTCAGAACATAAAAAAACGCAGGAAGCACTTGCGGAAAAAAACGAAGCCCTTTCCGTCATGAACGAGGAGCTTAATGTCGCAATTGAGGAAAAGGAGGCAACGAACGAGGAACTGAACGCCGCCATCGAGGAACTGACCGCTACAAATGAGGAACTGCTCCGCACCCGCCGTGAAGTTGAATTGAGTGAGGAAAAGTTTTCCAAGAGCTTTCACATTTCCGCTGTTCCTATGAGTATTACCACCTTGGATGAAGGCAGGTTTGTTGAGGTTAATGATGCATGGATTTCACTGCTTGGATTCGGAAGAGATATGCTTATTGGAAAGAATGCCGATGAACTTGGCATATTCGTATATGAGAATAATGAAAAAGATGTA
The DNA here is from genome assembly GCA_029573825.1 of Spirochaetota bacterium. Classification (GTDB taxonomy): domain Bacteria; phylum Spirochaetota; class UBA4802; order UBA4802; family JAGODF01; genus JAKQCH01. Next base: position 743 of record JAKQCH010000504.1, read on the forward strand.
ATAGAACAGCGCAAATATAATTATGATGTTAAAAACGTTGAGATCCGGCTGCGCTCTGAAAGCGGAAAAATTAATATTGTTCTGGTTTCCACAAGTGTAATAACAATAAATAATAAACAACACCGGCTCTCATCACTGGTCGATATTACTGACCGAAGATTAGCGGAAGACGCGCTCAGAAAAAACGAAAGGCGACTCCAGCGCGCAGAGGAGATTGCGGGATTCGGCAACTGGGAGTTCAGGCTTGGGGAGAATTGTGTACGGGGCTCACAGGGGGCACGTTTGATATACGGTCTTGATGGAGATGAATGGCCAATCCCCCTTGTGCAGCAGATACCGTTACCGCAGTACCGGGAAATGATGGACAACGCATTGGCGGAGCTCGTTGAAAAGGGTACGCCCTACGATATTACATTTTCCGTTAAAAGGAAATCGGACAACAAAATAATTGATATACATTCAATTGCGGAATATGACGCCTCCCAAAAAATTGTGTTCGGCGTCATTCATGATATAACGGAACAGAAAAAGGTACAGGCCGATTTACGGGAGAGCCGGGAGCGGTTTCAGCAGCTCTTTGATAATATGGCTGACGGTGTCGCAATTTACCGGGCTGTTGAAAACGGGGAGGATTTTGTTTTTGTCGATATCAACAAAAGAGGACAGGATATCAGCAGTGTTGAACATGACAATATTGTCGGGCATCCGGTAACGGAGGTTTTTCCCGGAGTGGGTGAAATAGGGCTTCTTGATGTGTTTCGCAGGGTCTATCTGTCGGGGACAGCGGAAACCCTTCCTCTGGTAAAATATGAAGACGGCCGAATTCAGGAATGGGTTGAAAATTATGTATTCAAACTGCCTTCGGGATTGATTGCGGCTCTTTACACCGATACGAGTATACAGAGAAAATCAGAGGAGGCGCTGAAGGCCAAAACTGCGGAGCTGGATACCTTTTTTAACGCCGCCCTGGACCTTTTCTGCATTGCCGATACTGACGGATATTTCCGGCGTCTCAACATGCAATGGGAGCAGGCTCTTGGATATACCATGGAGGAACTGGAGGGAAAGCGTTTTCTCGATTTTGTTCACCCCGATGATGTCGATGCGACTATTCAGACAGTGTCAGAGCTTGCATCACAGAAAAGTGTTCTGAATTTCACCAACCGTTACCGCTGCAGGGACGGAACCTACCGTTTTATAGAATGGCGGTCATTCCCGGTTGGAAAACATATCTATGCTGCGGCGCGGGACATTACAAAGAGGATGGAATATGAGGAACGCATTCAGTCCCTTCTGCGTGAAAAGGACCTCCTGATGCGCGAGGTGCATCACCGGATCAAAAACAATATGAGCACTATCGCGAGCCTCCTTTCCCTTCAGTCAGGTTCAGTGCAGAACCAGCGGGCGTCAGCGGCGCTCCATGACGCCTATAACAGGGTCCAGAGTATGGCCCTGATTTATGATCGCCTGTACCGTTCGGGAAATATCGACACCCTGGACGTTCCCCTGTACCTTACAGAGCTTGTCGATGATATCGCCGGAACCTATACTATCGATCCGAAGCAGATACAAGTCGAGAAAGATATTTCCCCTGTTGCCATTGAAGTTAAAAACGGCCTGACCCTGGGAATAATCCTGAATGAGCTTGTGACAAATGCCCTGAAATACGCCTTCCCGGAACAGCGGAAAGGGAGAGTCGCTGTTGTATTGAGGGTCATCAATAATGAAATCGCGGAACTCACCGTGATGGATGACGGAATAGGTTTGCCCGGGGATTTCGATGTGGATAATCCAAAGGGATTCGGGCTGCTTCTGGTGTCTGTTCTTGTGAAGCAGATAGACGGGACAATAACAGTCACGGGCAACAGCGGCGCAGAATTCCGCATCCGGTTTCCGGTAGCTGCAAAAATGAAGGGAGAGTAATCGCGATAAAAAATTTTTCCGCAAAACAAAAAAAACACTAAAAGAACTTGACGCCAGGGAGTGTTTTTGTTATTTTTAATTTAATAAATTTCTATAATTCTAAATTATAGAAATATTTGATGAATGATCATCAGGGTTTGTACGTCGTATCGACGTAGAAAATACGTGTTTGTGTTTTGCAGAATAGCGGTATTCTAAAGTAATTGTGAGAATGTAATATTAATCAGGGAGAAAGTAAATTATGGAACACCTTACAATGGATACGTTCAGGGAAAAAATATTCGATTTCGAGTCGAAAAAAGAGTGGGAATATAATGGTGAGCTCCCCTCTGTTATCGATTTTTATGCAGACTGGTGCGGTCCCTGCAAAATGGTGGCCCCGGTGCTTGAGGAATTATCCAGAGAGTATGAAGGGAAAGTTAACATCTATAAGATAAATACCGAAAAGGAGCAGGAGCTTGCGGCGATGTTCGGTATAAAAAGCATACCAACTATACTTTTTATACCGAAGGAAGGCAGCCCTCAAATGGCAGCAGGGGCATTGCCGAAACAGTCTTTCATACAGGCCTTTAAAGATGTATTACACGTACACTGAGTAACCAACACATAGTAACCCCCTGTTAAGACGGTCCTTGTAAAGGGCCGTCTTTTTTTGCATACTGTCAGAGTGATTAGTTGAATATATCTTGACAGCTGTTTGATTTCGTGCAATAAGTGATTTCAAAAAATATAAAAATGCATTGTAATGGATAGCCAATCTGCCCACAATGCGGAAGTGAATAATTCTTTTGAAAAGGCGGATACTATGAGAAAAATTCTGTATTTTCTCTATCAGCCATACAAGTGGCTGATCTTCATTCCCTACCTCACAGGGTCCACGATTTTTTTCGGGTTCCTGACGGTAATTCTGCTCCCCATTACGAACCCTAAAATTACAAGCCTGATATGCGGGAAGATATGGTCCAGGCTGAACGGATATTTTACACCGATGTTTGTCAGGGTTTCCGGCAATGAAAATATCGACTCCGCGCAGTCCTATGTCATTGTTTCAAACCACCAGAGCCAGTACGATATTTTTGTCCTTTATGGCTGGTTGAAGGTGGATTTCAAGTGGGTAATGAAGCATGAGCTGCGGAAAATTCCCGGTCTTGGAATTGGTTGTGAAAAGGTAGGCCATATTTTTATTGACCGGTCAAACCATGAGCGTGCCCTTGCGTCACTGAATGAGGCAAAAAAGAAAATTGTCAACGGTACCTCGGTAATCTTTTTTCCGGAGGGAACCAGAAGCATGGACGGAGTCATGATGCCCTTTAAAAAGGGAGCTTTCAAAATGGCCCTGGACCTGGGGCTTCCTGTGCTGCCGGTTACCATAATCGGGTCAAAAAATATTCTTCCCGCAGGCACCATGAAACTGTTTCCCGGGAGGGTGCGCCTCGTGATCCATGCCCCGGTCGCTGTTGAGGGGTATAATGACGAAAATATTCAGGAACTGATGGACCGTGTCCATGGGATCATCGAATCGGCATTACCCCCGGGGTAATGCCGTCCGTTTTAGAAGGGAAAAGTCCTCTGTTTTTCGTGATTTTTATGATTCCCGCGCTTTTTATCAACCCCCTGGATGTTCCGATATCACTTCTCCCCTGTCTGCACATAATGCAGGCGGTTAAAGCCCGATCCATGTGACATAACCACGGTGTTTTCCGACACTTCCTTCCGGTATGTCAGCCGGTTCCGGGTGCAGGGGTAAAATTTTATTCAGTTAATTTCTTCCCATAACGATAATTATCATGTAGCGGCTCAATGGTAAATGCAATGCCGGATTCCGGCACAGGCGTTAACTCTATGATTTCAGGCAGTGGTAAAATGACGCACATTATACAGGCAGATGTTCTGAACCTCGCGGCAAGCAGCAGCAATCTTGCTGCAAGAAATAATAGTGTAACCCCGGATTCAGGAGACCATGGTTTCATGAATATGCTGGCGGGTCACATCAGTGAAATGAATACGCCCCGT
>JAKQCH010000556.1 GCA_029573825.1 Spirochaetota bacterium
TTTACCGAAATAGTCGCAGTAATGAGTGTTGACATAGGTGATAATACCGCTTACAGGAAGAAATCTGCATATCATAATGGGAATGTTTTCAACTATACCGCGGTAACGGTCTTCACTCTGGCGCAGTTCACGGTGGGTTTGAATCCATGTTTCCTGGTCCATCAGCAATACGCAAATAATGACGGTGGCCGCAGGATACACAAGCAGTACCGGGATGTATATTGACGTGAGGGTGGTATAACGCAGCCCTTCAGGCAGAAACGATATGCAGGCAAGCATGAGGAGATGGACAATCACGCTGAAGATGAAGAGATGGATAATCCTTACCATGTGAGGTTTTCTGATCCGCAGATAATGGTACAGAACTCCCATTGCGGCTGCTTCTGTTATTACCGCGATACCCATATACATGCCGGGGCCGCCCAGCCAGATACGGTATGCCGCCGCCATTAATGCTGACACAATCGCGGCGACGGGCCCTCCGAAAAATCCGGCAATGCTGATGATTATCGAACGCCCGTCAAACACGAGCCCCGGCTCAAGCTGGAATGAATTGAGAATTGCAACAATTGATATTCCGCCGAAGAGGATGCCGGAATATATTTTAAATGACAGAGAGCTGTAGTCAAAAAATCGGTAGATAAAACTGTACAGAAGGACCAGGACAAGAATAATGGCAATATTATTTATTAATTCTGCAAGGATCATTCAGGGTATCCGCCTCATCAGGTAAAATTTAGATTTCCGTAAGGACCTGCATAATTTGTCCGTCTGTCATGGGATCCTGTTCTGAATTTTCAAATCGTAAATATTTATTATGGATTACCGGAACTAATATTTCAACACAATTTTTCCATGAAACCTGCGGTCATTTTTTGCATGTGATTTTCTTTACAAAATCTTCATAATTTCTTAAAATTAACTTAACAGTATCTTAATATTAACGTAATGAAAAAGTGCCGGCGCATCTTTTCCCGGGTATTCTTGTAAAACGGAGTCTCTATGGAACTATATCTTTTCATGGTTGTAATGCTTATACTGCTTGCGGTATTTGACCTTGTTGTCGGGGTAAGCAATGATGCGGTAAATTTTCTTAATTCTTCAATAGGATCGAAGGCCGCCCCGAAAAGAGTTATAATGCTGATCGCCGGTGCGGGTATCCTTCTCGGCGTCACGTTTTCAAGCGGCATGATGGAGGTGGCAAGGAAGGGAATATTTCACCCGGAGCTGTTTCTCTTTACCGAAATTATGGTTATCTTCGTTGCGGTTATGCTCACAGACATTATACTGCTTGACCTGTACAACACCTTCGGCCTCCCCACATCGACTACGGTGTCAATTGTTTTTGAACTGCTGGGGGCTGCTGTCGCGGTATCAGTCATAAAGGTCAGCGCAAGCACCGACCCCAATGCCACGGTGGCGCAGTATATTAATACGGGGAAAGCCCTGGCGATTATTTCCGGTATTCTGGTGTCGGTGGTGGTGGCCTTTGTGTGCGGCGCCCTGTTCCAGTTTATTACCAGGCTTCTTTTTACCTTCGATTACCAGAAACGCCTGAAGCGGTTCGGAGCGGTATGGGGAGGGCTTGCGCTGTCCCTGATTACATATTTTATTATTATCAAGGGGGCGAAAGGGGCTTCGTTTATAACGCCGGAGATGAATATCTGGATAAAGAGCCATACCCTGATTATCATGGGGGCAATCTTTTTTGCAAGTGCGACAGTGCTGCAGGTCCTTTTAATGGTGACCCGCATCAATATACTGAAACCCATTGTCCTTGTGGGGACGTTTGCCCTTGCGATGGCGTTCGCCGCGAATGATCTGGTCAACTTTATCGGTGTTCCCCTTGCGGGACTGGCGTCATACCGGTTTGCTCTTGCCAGCGGAGAACCCTTCGCGATGACCATGGAGGCCCTGAAAAATCCTGTGCATACCAAAACCCTGTTGCTCCTTCTTGCGGGTGTTGTTATGGTATTAACGCTGTGGTTTTCAAAAAAGTCACGAACGGTTACGGAAACGGAGATAAGTCTCGGGCGGCAGGATGAGGGGTTCGAGCGGTTCGAGTCCTCTGCGCTTTCCCGTGTAGTGGTGAGGATGGTGTCGTCGATTTTCGGTGTAATAAAAGCTGTCGTTCCCTTTCGCATGCAGGAGGCAATTTCCTGCCGTGTTGACCCCGACCGCTGTGTCCCTGTTGATCACGGGAAAGGGAAGGTGCCCTCTTTTGATCTTCTGCGGGCCTCTGTAAATCTCATGGTTGCAAGCGCCCTTATTTCATTCGCGACGTCGCTGAAACTTCCCCTGTCCACCACCTATGTTACATTTATGGTGGCCATGGGTTCCTCTCTGTCTGATCAGGCATGGGGACGGGAGAGCGCGGTGTACCGCGTCACCGGGGTTCTGACGGTCATAGGAGGCTGGTTCTTTACTGCTATCATGGCATTCGCGGTGTCCTTTGGT
>JAKQCH010000516.1 GCA_029573825.1 Spirochaetota bacterium
TGATCATTTCCCCGTGCCATCAATTGTGATAAAAAATATATAATAACATAAATTTTTAAATTTTTGAAATATTTTTTGTCATTATCAGTAAAAAAAACGCCCTTATCTATATGGACACAGTGATAACCCTGAAAGCGGGGACAGAAGCAGTAACAGAAAAAGAATAATGCGTACAGGAGGGGGTATGAAAAAGGAAATAAAACCGGAGCTCAGGACAATTCTTGCACAGCATGCAATCTGCATGCCGCTTCCCCCTTCACTGCGGAAACGCCTGCCGGTGATGAAGCGTGTACAACTCCGCAAAATTCTGAAACAGAAGGGGACATCGGGCATGATTCCCTTTCTTGCGACGGGTATTTATTTTTTCATGAAGGAACGCGGATTTTCTGTGACCATGAAACACTGCTGTTATGGGGCCCGTGTACTTTACATAACTGCATGGTGTGCCGTGTTGGCAGGGCTGCTGTACCTGCTCCTCGGTATCCGTTAATCCGCGAAGTCCTTCCCGGTTCCTGCGATTGCTTCACGTATATATCCAATGACGTCAGTGGATTTCATGATCTCAATTCCCTCACTGTCCGCAACAAAGAGGTCCGCCGCTCTTCCGTGAAGAAAGGCGCCGATTCCCCCGGCCTCCGGGAGTGAAAGGTCCCGGAGCATAAGGGAGGCGATAATCCCCGAAAGCACATCGCCGGAACCTGCAGTTGCCAGGGAAGGATTGCCCGTGGTGTTTATCAGCAGACCCTCGCCGTCGGAAATCAGGGTTGCCGGGCCCTTAAGAAGCACAGTGGCGCCGGTACGGCGCGCAAGGGCCATTGCCGAGGCAGGCCTGTTCTGTTTTATCGATTCCACCGGCTCTCCCGTAAAACGGGACGCCTCAAGGAAATGGGGGGTGAGGATAAATTCCGCGCATTCCGGCACCGTATACTCCTTCAGATATTCCGCGAGATGATACAGTCCGTCACCGTCCACAAGGACCCGCTCTATCCCGAATGCCTCAAGAGAACCCATGAGCACGGTAAACACCCGGGCGGAAAGCACTGAACGTCCCATCCCCGGACCTATCACCATGGCGCCGAACTTTCCCCGTCCCCGGAAAAACCTTTCACATGAATTCTGGACAGCTTCCTGTAATCGTACAATTTTTTCATCGGTTCCGGCAATCCCGTCTGACAGGATGCCGGAATATTCCTGTGCCGCCTCATCGATTGCGGGAAACGACGCGGTTATCAGCTCCGGAATTTTACCCGCGATAACGGAACGGGCCTTCCCCGTGGTGAGCAGCGTACCGAGACCGAGGCCTGTTTCGAAGGCAGCCATTGCGGCAAGCATGATGGCCCCTTCCATGCCGTCGAATCCCCCCACAAGGAGCAGATGTCCCGCCGCGCCCTTGTGGGTATCGGTTTCGCGCCGCAGACCGAGGCGTCCCCGCACATATTCATCGTCAACAAGCTCCTTTTTCAAATCATCTGATTCGGTGAGAACCGCGGGAAACCCTATATCCGCCACATGGAGATCCCCGGTATACTGCCTGCCGGGGTATGCCACGCAGGAAACTTTCGGGAGCCCCATGGTCACCGTGCAGTCCGCGTTCACCACGTTTCCTCCGGGGGCCCCGCCGTCAGAGGGAAGCCCGCTGGGAAGGTCAATTGCTATCACCGCGCTGCCGCTCCTGTTGATCAGGGCAATCAGTTCATCCGCGACGCCCCGGGGACTTCCGGTAAAGCCGGTGCCGAACAGGGAATCCACGATGACGTCATAATCAGAAAAATCAATATCGACGGGAACGCTGTCCCCGGTCATGGCCCGCAGGGGGATACCGGAATTGACGCAGACAGTATAGTAAATCCGGGATGAGGGCGATATTTTTTCCTCACTCCCCGCCAGAAATATTTCCGTGTTACAGCCCCTGTTATGAAGAAGGTACGCAATGACAAAACCATCGCCGCCGTTATTGCCGCAGCCGCACACCACGGCGACGCGTGACCCTTCAGCCGTGTAGTCACTGATGATATCCGCGGCGGCCTTTCCCGCGAACCCCATGAGCACCTCGCCGGGGATCCCCAGGGTTTCGATGGCATAGCGGTCAATTCGCCGCATCTCCTCCGCGTATACGACCTTCATTACTTCCACTCCATTATGTCAATGCGGTCCTTATACACATGGTAGGAATATATCATCCCGGAATCATCAATCTGGATGTCCCTGAAATACACCCGCCTGTCAGTGGACTTCACATGGATATTGTTGACGATATTACCCTCCATGTTGCAGATGGCAAATTTCGTCTGCCCCTCATCGACATTCCAGAGATACAGGTGCATGTTATCAACCACTGAAAAAAGTTCATTTTTCGGGTCCGGGATATTCATGATGGTCCGGGTAATTTTTCTGTCCTGAATGGAGTAGTTAAAGATTTTCCTGTACTTGAACCGCAGGCCGGAATAATACGACACGGAAAGGAGGAACATATCGCCATCGCGCATAATCCTGACATTGTCGATTTTTCCCTGGAAAACACTGTTATTCTCCCTGTCACGGAAATCCGATTTCACAAAGTTCACAGAAAAATCCCGGTTTTTTCCATTAAATCTGCTGACACTCCAGGTATTGAATTTTCTGGATACCACCACAAGGCGGTCTTTACGGTCAATTTCCAGGCTGTCGATATAGTCAAATGGAATATTGGGAAGTCCTGTCTTTCCCAGGGTGTACTGCAGTTTTCCTTCTCCGTCAAATTTCAGCACATAGGAAGGGGAAAAATCGAGCTCCTCGCTGATGCCGCTTCCCACCTCCCGGGACATGAGCCTGTTCTGAACATAGAGGTTCCCGTCAGAATCAGCGGCGACATGGCCCAGAACGCTGAAGTTGAAGGGTGACTGAATGAGGCTGTCGCCGGAAGGGACCGGGACTTTCTGCCCTATGAGCACCTGTGCCTTCCCGTCACGGTCAAGTATCTGCACCCTCTTCAGAACATTATCGGTAACATAAATTTTTCCCCCGAAGAGCCTGACATTGAATGAAAGATCAAGGAGCCCGTGGTCCTCAACTTTTATATGTACCTGCCCCGGCATGATGCCGGCAGGAATGCTGCAGATTTTTGATGACTGATAAGATGTTACTTTCCACTGGCCGCAGGAGAGCACAGCGGACAGGATCACAATGGGAACTACACGTTTCATAATACCTCTGATAAGTATAGATATTGCCGGCACATAAAACACATCCCCGCATCACGCCGGATGTTCCAAGTGTACAATACCGGCGTACAAATACAATAAAAAATATTCCGAACGCCGCTGAATTACGCGCAATAACCTCTATCTGTGACTTCCGTCGGGTTCCGCCGGAAACAATAAAATCCCTTGACAAAATATAATCACACCCCATGAATTATGTCGATGTTTCAGACATAAATGGTTCGCTGCTTTTTTTGGTGAAATGTCCCACACCGAACTGAAGCGCTGCCGGGATGTGCCGCGCAGCCTTCACGTATGGCAACAGCACACCTGTCTGGAAGGAGGCAGTTCCATATTATACAAAAAAAGAGAGGAGTGATCAATGGATTTCAGATTAACAGAAGAACAGGAAATGGTCAGGGAAATGTGCAGGAAATTCGCGGACAATGAATTGAAGCCCCGTGCCGAGCACTATGACCGGACCCATGAATTCCCCTGGGAGCATGTAAAAAAATTAGGGGAGATGGGCATGATGGGCGTCGTATATCCGGAGGAATACAACGGCTCAGGGATGGATTACATCTGTTACGCGATTGCCGTGGAGGAACTTTCACGGGGTGATGCGACTGCGGGCATTATAGTTTCTGCGCACAATTCCCTCTGCCTTTCACCAATATACTACTTCGGCACCGAGGGCCAGAAGAAGAAATTTCTCTCGAAACTCACGACAGGTGAGTGGATGGGGTGTTTCGGCATTACCGAACCGGATGCCGGCTCGGATGCCGCAGGAACAAAAACAACAGCCGAATTGAAAAACGGCAAATGGGTGCTGAACGGATCAAAGAACTTCATCACCAACGGCGGCGTTGCCGATGTCGCGGTAATCATGGCTATAACGGAAAAAGGAATCGGCCATAAGGGACTCTCCATGTTTATCGTGGAAAAGGGGACTCCCGGTTTTTCCGTGGGGAAAGTGGAGGACAAGCTGGGAATCTGCGCCTCATCCACCACCGAACTGGTGTTCGACAACTGCGAGCTTCCCGAAGAAAATCTCCTGGGAAACAAAGGCGACGGTTTCAAGATTGCCATGCACACCCTTGACGGGGGGCGCGTCGGCGTCGCGTCACAGGCCCTGGGGATCGCCCAGGCCGCCCTTGACGAAGCGGCAAAATACGCCCTTGAGCGGGTCCAGTTCGGAAAGCCTATTTCGAAGCAGCAGGCAATCCAATGGATGATCGCCGACATGGCGACAGAAATTGAAGCGGCCCGTCTGTTGATATATCAGGCTGCTGAAAAGCTTCAGGGAGGCGACAGAAGGATCGCATCAAAATACGCCGCCATGGCAAAGCTCTACGCCTCTGAGGCATCCCACCGGGCAACCCATAAGGCGATACAGATTTTCGGCGGATACGGGTTCATAAAAGATTATCCCGTGGAGCGGTTCTACCGGGATTCAAGGATTACGGAAATATACGAAGGTACTTCCGAAGTGCAGCGGATGGTTATTGCGTCCAATGTGCTGGGACAGTATTAAGAACAGATGATATTCCTCTCCCCCGCCGTTCATAGGAGCGGCGGGGGGTAATCATTAAGGGAACCACTATTATAACTCTCATTATCTCAAGTTCAGGAATTCATCCATCGTTATGCCGATGTCTTTCACGATTTGTCTCAGCAGCACCGGTGAAATGTCTCTTCCCTGATGGAACGGCACTGTCGTAAACCTTCCGTCGGAATGTTTGAATTGTTTGTGTGATCCTTTCTGCCTCGCTTCCATAAATCCGAGGCGTTCAAGTATTGCTACTACTTCTGAAGGCTTAAGAACAGGCACGCTTCCCATATCTTACACAACCACTGTCTGAGTACCTACAAATTCACTTTCAAGATGCGGAGTCCCGTCTTCAAGTATCATTTCAATGACTTCCTTGAGGTTTTTATTCAACTCTTCGATAGTTGCACCCTGAGAATGGGCACCGGGAAAACCCGGCACGTAACCGATATAAAGATTCGTATCAGTGCATTTTTCGATAACCGCAGTAAATGTGTTCATCTCGCCCCTCTATATCAACATAATAAACATCGTTTTTACCTCACGACGGCTCTTTACTGTCTTCACGCCGCACCATGATTTACTTTACAATGAAAGGATTATCTATCGTTATGGTTCCATCAATCGTGTGGTTATGGCGCATGTCTTCAGAATACAACACATCGCACCCGCTTTCAATTGCGCTGGCGATAATAAGGCTGTCAAACCAGGAATACCCTGTACCGGAACCTATCACAAGCGCCCTGTGAATAGTTTCCTGCGTGACAGTTGACACATGAAATACGTTCTCCAGCTCACGCACCGCCATCTCTATCTTTCCGTATTCAACATTAAACTTCCTGTGAAGCACGTTGATCAATTCATTGATAACCTGGGTGCTGATTATTCCGCCGGCGTTTTCAACCAGCGATACCGCTTTGTCCCGTTTTTCATGTTCGTCGCTGGAATACAGGTATACAAGAACATTGGTATCGAAAAACACCTTACCGCTCATTCGCCTGTTCCCTGTCAAAGCGGTATCCTGCTGTCCTGATCGAAACCGCATCGAAATGCCGTTCCCCGGTTTCATGCACACCTTTCATGCCCGGTTCTACGAGAACTATCATTTCAACCCGCTGTCCCTTCCGCAGGGGAACACCTGTAAGACGAATTTCCCCGTCCTTTTCCACTGTTGTCTGATATTTTATCGCTTCCACCCGTACATTCCTCCTTGCGACTTACGATTACGAAAGCACAATCTTTTCACTACAATATAGCATTAGCACCATTACGTTTCAAGCTATAAATATCTGAGGATATCCGGGCCGGTACCTCCAACGGTCACGCCATAATCAAAAAAACTTTTTTACGGCACTGCGGACGTCGCGAAAAACCTGACATTAGGGAACCCCGCCCAGTTACACGTTCACCGTATGTATGTTAAACCTGTCCAAAACCTATCATTATTCA
>JAKQCH010000534.1 GCA_029573825.1 Spirochaetota bacterium
GACATTGAGGAGCTGAATGGAATTGAGCACTGCATAAATGTAATCAGTTTTAATCTTTCATGCAACCATATCAGAAAACTTCATTACCTCGCGTATCTTACAAAACTTGAGTCCCTGTTCCTTTCAGAAAACCTTCTGGAGAACATCAACGATCTCGGGGAGCTTGTCAACCTCAGGGAGCTTGATATTTCTTATAATGAAATTGAGGATATCTCTGTGCTTCTGCGCCTCAATTCCCTCGAATATGTTAATATTATGGGTAACCCGGTTCGGGACATGGCTGTTATTGAAGAACTGACAGAGCGGGGTGTGATTGTAATTCACTGAAGTTGCTGTTTGCTACGCTACCCTCTTTTAAGCTTTTGCAGGTTTTCTCGTTCAGCGTATCCCATGCGCAGGTACCAGGGATGCTTTGTCTTCACGGGATGAAGAGAAAGCCAGAGCCCGTCCGGTAGGTACTGCAGCGTGTTGCAGTAGGTGCATGTAGCGTTTCTCGGTGTTTCGGCGGTTACCGTGAGCGGCGCGCCGCATTTTATGCATGATATCGCAACGGGTTTCATTTCTGCAGCGGCCTTTTCCTCCTCTCCCTGCCGTTCCCCGCAGAAAATCATCTCGCCATGGGGTATCCACTGAAATGATTCCGGGACCGGGAATACTGGGTTCTTCTCTCCGCACCCGGAGCAGGAAATCACGCCGTCAAAATCAGCAGGGACATCATCTGCGGATAGATTCACTCCGCATTTCAGGCATTCAGGAGAATGATCAGTGCGCTCAATTGTCAGGTCATGAAATGTCAGGAGTCGTTCGATTCCAAAACCGGATTCCATTACTTTTTTCCAGAATTCGGTATCCAGTTCCGTCCATCGGAGACAATTCGTACACTGTGTTTTCACAAGGGGGCCGTTCAGAAATACCGGCTGGCTGCATGAAGGGCAGCCAAATTCAACGGTAAAGCGGTAATATATTGGCATCACGGATTTTATCCGCTTTTCAGCTTCCAGCCGGATTTGTTCATCAGAGGCGAGGGTCTTGATTTCTTTCAGTATTTCCCGGTTGTAGATCTTGTGTAACGCCTGCAGTGCAAGTGGTGTTCCGTATGGTCCGAGGGAAATGTCTCGCAGTATTTTCTGATCGGTAACAGGCCTCAGGGCCGCCTCCCTGATTTTTGAGTCCTGTGATGTTTTTACAAAATCCAGTAAAAATGGAGTGTCCGTATCTTTAAGGCAGAGGAGAGCGGCAATTTGTGCGGCCGGTGCTTCAGCATGAAGGGCGATATCCTTCAGAAGGTCACGGTCAGAAATAATACCCGCAAGGGAGGTAATGATTTTTTGATCTTTTTCTGTTATCATAAGGAGCGCGGCTTTTTCCTGGTCCCTGGGAGTCAGTTTTTTTGCTGCAGCAAGACGGATTTCAGATGATTTGGAATTTTTTATAATATGCAGAAGGGTGTCCATTTCCCTGGTCATCGATATCAGCGGGAAGAGAACCCGTTTACTCTCTTCCTTCAGCGCTATTTCGTGGAGATAATCCTGTTCCGGTGAAGCAAGGCGTGCCAGTGCGGCAGCACGGAACCGTGATCTTTTCCCATGTCGTGTAATCTCTTTCAGGTTTTCCTGATTGTGTATTCTGGTAACCACTTCATCGGCGATATCAGGGTTATCAGAGGTAAGGGCAATTTCCGTGAGCAGATCTTCGCGGGCTATTTTTAAAACAGCGGCCTGGTGGATTCCTGCACATGCGTTGTCCATTATAATTGTCATCAGTATTTTTTCGTCATGGATTTTTTCAAGTGCCATTTCTCTGACGCTGTTGTCGGGATCTTTTTGTATAATGCGATAGAGATTGTCCGGGTCATGTATGGTTTGCAGGGCTTTCTTTCTAACTTCGGGACTGGTGTGAGATATTCTGGGAACGAAAAAATCATAAAGTTTCCATGTGCCGGAGAATTTATCAGCCTGTAAGAAAAAGAAGAGAAACGATGATGTCCAGAAGGAACTCCAGAGAATAAAAAAAACAGGATCTTCCCTGATAGTGAAGAAAAGTATCTGTATTCCGTCCCATATTGATTTTGGGTCATGAACGACAAAAAATCCTGCCCCACTGTCAAAGCCGATGGCTGCGAAACCCAGCGCTCCCTGCCCCACTGCCAGAATTGCACCAATGCCCCCCTGTGCAAGGG
>JAKQCH010000548.1 GCA_029573825.1 Spirochaetota bacterium
GAAGTTCAGCCATGAAAGAATTGAAACCATGAACACAAGATTGAGCACCAATCCGAAAGCGGCTATTATTCCGCAGAGCTTATAATAGATCACCATGAAAATCATTACCGCAATCAGAGCTGCGGCAAGGGCCTTGATTCCAGAGTTAATCGAACCGACCCCCATTGACGGACCGACGCTGCGTTCCTCAATTTTTTCAAGATCAACAGGGAGGGCTCCTTCTTTTATAATACTGATAAGGGTGTCCACTTCCTCCTGGGTAAAATCACCCTGTATAATGGCATTTCCGGTCGATATCTGCACATTCATCGACGGAGCGCTTCGCACTTTGCTGTCTATTGAAATCGCCAGCCGTTTTCCGTGGTTCTTTTTCGATGTTGCCTCTGCGAATTTTGCCGCTCCTTCAGTGGTAGTCGAAAAATTCACCGCGAGCCTTCCATAATCATCAAATCCGCGATAGGCCTTTTTTATATCATCCCCCGCGAGGGACAGTTTTTTCTCAAGAACCATCGGCGTGGTGGGAATAATCCGCTTGGTATTCTGAACGCGGGTGTAGAAAAACATTATTTCCAGTTCTTCCGGAAGCGTGATATCTTCCGAAATCTTCTGTGCAAGTTCAGATAATTCCTTTTTGGCTGTCGGCAGCCCCTTCTCTTTATAATCCGGCTTGTCCTTGAACCATTCCTCGGCAGCCTTGGTGTAAGCCTCATTCACAATACGGTATTCCACCCGCCCGGTTGTTCCAATAAGACGCTTGACCCCTTCAGGGTCACGGACACCGGGAAGCTGTATTTCAATCGCACCTGATTCCCTTTTCCTCAATGACGGTTCAGATACGCCGAACTGGTCAATACGACCCCGTAGCAGTTCAAGGGCCTGCTGTGCTGAGTCATTTTTTTCCTCGTTTGTAAGCTTCCTGCCGAGACGGCGTTCGATCGACGCGAAATTCGGCATGAGCACCAGCTGCATGCCGCCCTGCAGGTCAAGGCCGAGATTTATCCTCTTGGCTGACACCGGCTTCTTTTCCGCCCAGTGCTGAACAAATTTCACATCCTGCACACCGGGGAAAGTACGCAGTTCATTCATTACCGCATCATTCAGGCCGTACCCTTTCACCAGTAACGAATCATCGCTCCTCCTGGTCTGGTAATTATCCGATGAAAACCTGCTGCTCAGCGCTGCGATCTGCTCACTGGAAACATCCTGCTTGAGAATGATATTCATCTCCCGTTCGCCGACAGTGGGAAGGATGAGGACAACAGCAAACGCGATAAGAAACACGATAAATAAAGTCTTGTATATCATTCCTCGATTCATCAGGATCCTCTTCTAATCTCGTATTATGAAAATCTGCTCATTACGCGGTTGTTTTATATTGTTTACAGGAGGAGACTCAGGGAAACCGTCTCAAAACCCTATTGTCCCGTGATCGGGAACGCAATCTGTACATTATAAATATCAATATAATAACAAATATCAGAACACCTTTGGCGATATATCCCGTCGTGTCAGGTCCGAAGCCGAAAAGCCCGCTCCGCTCACCCGGAGATTCGATAATTTCACCAATTGCA
>JAKQCH010000552.1 GCA_029573825.1 Spirochaetota bacterium
AAGGGATTCGATTGCCGATGCCGTAAGGGAAATCACAATGGGAAGAATAAGGATTGTCTGTGCGGCGACAATTCCGGAGACGGTGAAGAGCAGCTCCATGGTGCCCAGGGGTCCCCTGCTGGATATAAATCCGTATACCAGTAACCCCACCACGACGGTGGGAAGGGCGAGAAGGGTGTCAAAAACTGCCCTGAGCTGCTTTCTGCCGGGAAAATCGTAATATCCCAGCACAAACCCCGCAGGGGCTCCGATAATCAGCGCCGCCGTGATTGACAGCATTGACGCCTGAAGCGAAACGGCAATGGCAGACCAGGTCTCAATGTCGCCGGAAAAGAGAAGCCCTATGCCCTGTTGTACGCCTTCAAGGAGGAAGTCCATTCCTTACTCAGCATTGGGAATATACAGCTGTTTTCCGAGGAGTTTATAGCTCCCAAGCAGTTTCTGCGCTTTCGGCGATACGATCCAGTCCGTAAATTTCTTCGCAAGAAGGGTCTTCGTTTTCGGGCATTTTACCGCATTGACCGTGATAATACTGTACTCGTTTTTCAGGGCCCCGTCGCCCTCCACAAGGACAATAAGGGGGGGATTGTTCTTCAGGTTTGACGAATACTTAATGTAGGTCGCCCTGTCGGTAAGGGTGTAACCGTTTCGTTCATTGGCGATATTTATCGTATTGATCATTCCCTGACCTGTCTGGATGTACCATGATTGTTTGTCCGGTGAGGCGATCCCGGCCTCTTTCCAGAGAGACAGTTCCATTTTGTGGGTGCCGGAATCATCACCGCGGCTCGTGAAAATGGCTTTCTTCGAAGCGATTATACCGAGGGCGCCGCTGGCAGATTTGCCTTTAATTCCGGCGGGATCGTTTTTCGGACCGATAATAATGAAGTCGTTGTACATCACTTTCCGTCTGTCAACGCCGTATCCCGCATCAATATATTTCTTTTCCGCAGCCGGTGCGTGGACAAATAGGATATCGACATCACAGTTTTTCCCCAGTTCAAGGGCCCTGCCGGTCCCCACCGCGACCCAGTGGAGGTTGATTCCGGTGTCTGCGAGGATAACCGGTTTCAGATAGTCAAGGAGCCCTGTATTGTCGGTGCTGGTGGTGGTGGCCATATTGAGGATGAGGCCCTCTTCCCGTTTACATGAAATAACACTTAAGGATAGAGCTGTTATTAAAACTGCTGCAGTGATAAACAATCGTATCGATTTCATGAAAATCCTCCTGCTTAGGAATAATATTACAAGTTACTCCAGATATGGGGTTTCTCGCTAATATTTCCACAAAAATTTGCCGGATATCATAAAATTATAGCAGGGTGCTGCCGCTGTTCTTTAATAACTCTGTTCCTCCCCGAAGGCCCCCCGTCCTTCGACGGGGATGAAATTGTACTCTTTATAGGTCCGTTTCATGGCATCAGTGATTTCCTTAGCTGATTGCAGTGAAGCCTTTGTCCCTTTTCCAAGGAAATTGGAACCGGCATCAACAAGAAATTCCTTGATGTCATTTTTATTCCGTGACGCCTTGATATGGCCCCCGTGGGTGGGAACGAAATTGAAGGGTTCGCTGCGCAGGCTCATCTGTGTTTCCTGATGGGGTTTCGTGCCGATTGAATAGAAAAAAGCGCTGTAGCTTTTTATCCGGGGGATCATCGCGATATAGGTGAGGTGTTCCCCTGATTTCAGGGATGAAAGCTTTTCCCGGAATGATTCCTTTCTCACCACGTCCCAGTCGACAGTTTCGGTGAACCGCCCGATCTTGAATTTCTGCTGAAGGGGAACAAAGAGATAGTCCATGCAGTCCCTTTTTTTCAGATAGAGAATAAGCCCCGGCGCGAAGGAGGTCCTGACAAAATAGAGCATGGATTCCTGGAGGGATTCGTTCTTCCTGAAAAGGGGCCATTCCCGTACCAGGGCTTCAGCGTCTGCGGACAGCGGGTCCTTTCCGAATTTCGATGTATACTGATATACGGTATCCCCGCTGGAGATTTTCAGAATCCCCGCCCGTGCGAGAAATGATTTATTCTGTATATCAATTACATTGACAAGAATCATATCACCACTGTCGTCGTAGTTCATGAAGCACCCCTGCTGGTCCTTGTCATTTCCCACGCGGCGGATAATGGAGCCCCGTTCGATGGTACGGTGGTCATCGAGAGGGATTATGATGTCGCTTTTAGTAAGTATTTCCTTCATGGTCCGAACCCTCATGCGTGATGATGATAATGCTGCAGGAAAGTATAGCCGGAAATCAAGAAAAATTCCGGAATTCCGTCATGGAAATACAGGTGCGGAAGGAGTATGCAGAAGGCCGAAACCTCGCGTTCCGGCCTTCCGGCTTTAATTTCATATAACTTTTTTTCTGAATCTCACTGCCGGCGTTACATCGACTGAAGGGCCTTGCTGCATTCAGTTGCCTTTTTTTCGAGAGCTTCAAAACGGGCCTTTGCGGCGGGAGATGCGGATGCCTTCATGGATATAATCTGTTCGTTGTATCCTGACAGCTTCTGCAGCTGCTCTGTCCATTTCTGGATGAGCTGCGGTTTTTGCGCCATGGGGGCTGTTCTGATCTGCTGTGCCAGCTCGCAATAGGTGTTGATAAAAGCTTCATAGTCCTGAATAAACTGGTCCAGATCGCCGGATCCTGCCGTACCGGTTGTTGTTGATGTTGTGGATGTTGTGGAAGTTCCTTCCTGTGAAGCGTCATCTCTGCTGCACGAGATTGTTCCCAAACAGACCGCGCAGATGAGGGCAACGGCACACATACTGAGCAAAACATTCTTCATCTTTATCCTCCGGAATTTTTAAAATACGAGATGAACTGATACTACACCATTGAAAACGCACGTGTCAATAACAATTGAAAATTCCACGGGTCGATATCAACCCGCAGTCATCAAACAGGAACGGGGATGGTAATTTATTCTCTGTCCCACTCCTCGCCGTGTTCCGCCATCTCATCGATAAGCATCTGCAGCCGCCGCGAACGTTCTCCCGCGGGGGGGATGCAGTCCGGAAGATAGCGCTGTATCGCGCCGATGGCCCTGAGGGTTGAAGTGAGTTCGCCGGACTCGTTGAAATAATGAATGATGAGCTTTTTTGCCTGATCCGACAGCTCATGCTTTATTGCGAATGTCGCGAGATCAAAAAGTGCTTGTCTGAATTCTTCTTTGCCCATATCTTTTCCGGGAAAGTTATTTACCGGGGTCAGGGGCGAATTGACGCACTATTCCCCGGTTACGCTGTAACAATAACGGTACATCACTGCGATGTCAAAGTATTTTTATTTTATAGATTTCTTAATGCCACTGCGGGGATTCTGTGATATATTCGTCATGAAATCAGAAAAAATATCGGAAATAGATACAGTATGAATAAAACCGGAAGAATGAAATTCTCATTATTAATTAAGCTCTTCGGGAGCTTTTTCCGCATGTTCTCGGGTCCGACGTTTTTTATGACCTTCCGCAAAATAGAACCCGCCTTCAGGGAAAAGCTGCTCCTCACGGTTTCCATGTCAAATGAATGCGGCGGATGAATCAATGTTCATTCAGCCGCCGGTCGGCGGCTGGGGATTACGAAACAGGAAATACAAAATCTTATCTATCTCCGGAAAGAGGACTTCGAATACCGGGAATGGCTGGCGCTTTCGTATGCGAGGGAATGGGTCTTCGCACGGGGAAACCCGGTCACATGGAAACATCTCAGTGAATATGAATCGGCATATCCGCCGGAAGAAAGAAAATATATTCTGAAGATTGTGAAAATGATGGACTTTTTTAATGCCGCCGGCAATCTGTTTATCGGGATACCGTGGAAGTATTCCCTGGAAAGAGGGGACAGCTGCCCGTTGATGAAAACAGGCGACGAGGGGCGGTAGTCCGGAAAATATAAAAATTCGCTTGATTCCGCACCGTGCCGTGGAGTAGTATTGCCGGCAATGATCGTTGCAGGTGCGGATATAACAGCAACGCATGGAAATTTCAGGAAAAGGATTTTCCCGCTTCCCAGGGGAAAAAATCCGTGTCGAGTGAAGTACATTCAGGAAAATTCAGCAGTCTTAACTGAAATCAGCACAGAAAATGATATGTAAGGGAAGCACTGCGGATTGATATATATTCTCAGGAGAAATCTATGAAAAGTAAAAGTGCAGTCGTCTGTATGCTCGCAGCAGTAGTGATGCTCTATTCAGGGTGTACAAAAAAAGCGACCTTTGGTGAATTGCTCATTGATATGGCAAAAGGAATAAACCCTTCAGCAATGAATGAAAGGTGGCAGCCGCGGAACCAGCAGTGGATTGAGGAAGTGAAAAATGCCGGGGAAGACAAGGCGCGGCTGAAGAAACTCCTTATTGAATTCGAGATGAACATCAATTATTCCGCCCAGAAGCCGAACTGGCAGCAGCTCCGGAATACGTGGCTTGAAGGTGTTACCAATGCCTATACCATTGATGATCTGAAGCGGCATATTATTCAGCTGGAGTCCTCCATGCTCTTCACTGCCCAGAGCGAAGAGTGGGGTGAACGACGCCTCGAATGGATCGAGCAGGTGAACAGCCTGTAGCACCGGTTTTTTCCGTTCAAAAAATCAGTTGGTTATGGAATAATTCCCGCGGTGTCCCTTCCCGGTTTCCGGAGAAGGGACACCGTTGTTTTATGGTGAAAAATTGAATTATTCTTGATTTATTTAGTACATAATATGCTATTGAAACATGTGCAATATGTAATTTTTAATCAGTATGGAGATATACTATGCGCGTTGCATGTGTGATTTTTATTCTGGTGACGGTATTGTGCCTGTGCCGTTGCGGTCAGGAGGAAATTTTTGACCTTGCCGATGGTACCGATACGGTTCTCGCCATTGGGTACGACACCACGACAAAAATAATTGCTGTTGAACCTGACGCCGGATACATGAAAGTGTACGATACCGGTATTGCAACCACGCCGGATACGGGCGCTGTTCAGCATGCCCATGAAAAGAATTTATGGTTTCAAATCAATAAGGAGGTGTATCGGTGGGAACTTTCAGAGAGCTCTTCACCATCACTGATACTTACAGTGGGTATTGAGAGTACCTTTGGTCTGTCTGGTGATAATAATATTATTGTTCAGGACGATGAAACGGTATACTCAATAAAACGGGATGGCACCTATTCCAATATTGCCACTGTTGATGCAAACAATAATGGCTTTCACCATGATCTCTTTTATCGTCAGGGTGACGGCGGGCTGCTGCTTACCCAGGCCAGCGGTGCGATTTTTCATTTGAGTTCCGGTTATGTTGCATCGCTGGTTTCACCATCATATACTCCCCTCATTACTTCAGGTGTTGGTTATGCTTCATTTATCACAAAGGTTGACGGGGAATTGTTTGTGGGAACTGACGGGCGTCTGCTCTACCGTGATTTGCATACAAACGGGGCAACTTTTGTTGAAGCGATTGCACAACTCAATGTCAGTTCGAGTTATGGAGCGGCATTCTATGTGGCGAGCAGTTCTGTCTGGTATGTCGCGTACCAGGAAACTAGCAATGCGGACATTATTGTTATGCAGTATGATAACGGTATTCCTTCGACAGTCGTATCAATACCTACCACTGGCTTTGCGTATGTGTTTCTCAGGCATTATAAGGGCGACCGTTTAATCCTTGGTGTTGGGTGGGATATGATGAACCCCGTTTCAGCACAGGGGCTGTACGTTATCGATGCCGGTAAAAAGAGCTGTACCCTGCTGTCCGGCAGTTGTCAGATATACGGCCTCTCGAGGGTAGACCAGTAACACCGTACCCTGCCGGTAGCTTCCGGATTATAGATTTTTTCTTTCCGAATGGTAAATAGTTCTCTCCAGGTTAATTATTATTTGACATTTTTCGGAATTTTTGCATACTATGAAAAACGAATATACCATGAGAAAGAAAATGGCAGGTTGCAATGAAAACAATTCCTTTCAAAACAAAACTGCTGTATTTTTTCTGTTGTACAGCCATTGCGGTTTCAACATCCGCCTGTTCCATGCAGGAGGAGCTCTTTGACCTCGCTGACGGAACCAACATGCTCCTTGCGATAGGGTATGATGGCAGTACTACGAAAATAATAAGCCTTGAGCCTGATCTGGGGCATTTCCATGAGTATGATACCGGCCTTGCGATGGTACCGTTTCCGGGAGCGGTTGCCCATGCTCATGGGAAAATACTCTGGTTTCTCGTCGGTTCTGAAATATTTAAATGGAAACTTGAAGATAGTTCTACGCCGGTGATGGTCTTGTCCATGGGGACGATATATGTTTTTGGCCGGTCAGGTGATGGAAATATCATTACCTGTTTCGGATCAGATGTATATTCGATATCCGAAGACGGGACCTATTCAATAATAGGGACAATAGGAGCACCAGTAACTTTTTTCCGTGATGTTTTCTCTAGGCAGGATGGAGGAGGGTTCATTATTGATCAGTCTTCAGGTGGTATGTACACTGTCAGTTCCGGCTCCATCGCGTTATATGCATCTTCTGTGTTTACCCCGGCCACCAGTAACCAGTCATTTTTAAAAAAGGTGAACGGCGAGTTTTACGTTGGGACGAGCGACGGGTTTCTATACCGTGATTTCAATAGTAATGGCACGAATTTTTCTCTGGCAATAACCCAGATAAGCCCTTTGTCCGGTGCAAACAGTATATCATATTGTGTAATCAGCAGCTCCCTGTGGTATATTGCGTATCAAACGGCAACAAATGCGGATGTTGTTGTTATGCGGTATGATAATGGTGTAGCATCACCTGTAATATCACTGCCAACCACCGGGATGGCGCATGTATATCTTTGTCATTACGAGGGAGATAAGCTTGTCCTTGGTTTAGGAAACACCGCGTCAGCACAGGGGCTGTACGTTATCGATGCCGGTAAAAAGAGCTGTACCCTGCTGTCCGGCAGTTATCGGATTTACGGCCTCTCGAGGGTAGACCAGTAAAAAAATTTTCCATCTGTTGGATGGTGCGATGAAAAAAATGGGCGCCCGCGGCCTCCGCTGGCTTAAAATTGTACATCTTTTTTTTGTATCCATGTGGGTGGGAGGCGCAATCAGCCTGCTGATGATATTTTTCCTTGCC
>JAKQCH010000572.1 GCA_029573825.1 Spirochaetota bacterium
TATACTGGGGAATGTCACTCACGAAAGCATTCTCCTGACAATTAAGGTCGCTTCTCATCTAAATATACCACAATCTGTAACGCAATCCAGTGAACAGAACCGGTATAATCTGACAGATATTGCGATATTCTCACATAATACCTATCGGCATTATGTCATCATTCATGAAGGAACAGTTAAGACCGGACCATTTATTCGGTTTAACATGCACGCCCCCCCCTGAGTATTGCCGTGACCGCCGACACCACTACCCGCAATACCGGAAACACCAGGAGTATCCCGAAAAGGGCGGACACAATTACCGCCGACTCACCCCTGTAGGGCCCCGCCGAGATACAGTACAGAATGACGGGAAAAAGCGGCATAATAACTATTGCTAACATAACAATAACTGCAAGCTCACAGCGCCGTGATGATACCGGCCCCTCGCTGTCCCGCAGCGAATACACTGCCCGCTGCATCTTTCGCAGAAACACAAGAAAGAGAACCAGCAGCGGAATTCCGGTGAGAAAAGTTATAATGAATGAAACCATTGCGCTGTTTTCACTCCCGCAGGCTGCTGCGGGAACCGGCAGCAGCCACAGAAGGGCGCAGTACAAAAAGCCGCGGAGGAAGGAATAAACCCCGCACTCACCACCAGGCTCGGTACTCCCCCGTCGATTTATCATTCCTCCCCTCGCACCGCCATGATACAGATTCTCCCTTCATGGGACAATCTGCACCTCTTCTGTTCATGTATGGAAAATCTCAGCCGTTCCATTCCCCACAGGGTATTTTATACCATCTCTGCGGCGGGTTCAATCATTTTTATCACCTCACCTGCGAGTATGAAAGTTGTTTCTCTCCGCTTATTCACAGCTTTCATGGTAATTTTTTTGCCTTTACAAAATACTTTTTTATGTTACCAGTGATCGAAAAAGTGTTCTAACATAGAAAAGGTCGGTGAAATATTTTCTCTAAACCGGAAAAATACGAGTTAACGGAAAACACTATACTGCTGCAGGAATGGATATAGGTCTTGAAGAATATGATATCTGACATAAAAAAACCGAACAATCCATTGCAGCCGATACACCGGCTGAAAGCTGCAGTACTGTTACCGCTGGTTCTGCTTTGTGCACTTTTTACCGATTCCATGGCAACGCAGGCATTCGGCGGCGAAAGGAGCCAGGCGCCAAAACCCTTCGTTGTATGGGCCCATTCAGACATCCAGCCGCGCTCGTCACAGGAGAAACAAAACTACCTCACCGCGCTCCGTGACATCCGTGACAGCATGGCAACGCCGGATATGGCGGTGTTCGGGGGCGATATCGTCCAGCATTCACACTTCCGTGAAATGTTTCTCTGGTTCATGGATGTCCGGAAAATCCTTCCGATCCGTGAATGGTACGAGATTGCCGGGAACCATGAATGGCGCGCGATCAACGAGTACCGCACAATTGTGCGCAGGGACCTCCGCTACGCGGTGCAGAAAGGAAATATCCTCTTTCTTTTCATGTCAAACGAGGAGGCGGGAAGAAGGACCCATATATCGGACGATACATTCCGCTGGTGGGAAGAGAAGGTCCGGACGGGGAGCGGCAACATCATTATAACGGTAACCCACGGCAATCTCGAAGGAAGCGGGTTGATATCTTCCAGCCTGGAACGCCTCACCGTAATTAACTCAGAGCGGTTCCGGAAGGTGCTCAGAAGGCACAGGGTAGATATATGGATATCCGGCCACTCCCATTTCCCCGGATGGATGCCGAAGATGCATTACCGGAATGTCGATCTCGGAGGCACCGTGTTTATTGACACCGGAGCGATTCGCCGGGATTTCATGACATCAATAGAATCGAGGCTGCTTTTCCTTACCCCGGGAAGCGACACGGCGATATTGCGCTACCGCGACCATCTTCACCGGAATTACTTCACCGTATCAGGATACCGAATACCGCTTTCACACCCCTTTATCCCTGATTCAGCTTCAAAATCCGTATCTGCAGGTTCTGCGATAGTGAAATAATTTCCGTTAATTATGGTACCGGCGGTAATTATACTACGCATGCAAAAAACAATGAGGTTTTAAATAATCCGGAAAGAGTGAAGTTTTTTATTCTTGACGTGAGCTTCAATAATTGGTTATTTTAAATATAGAGGAAAGATAATGCAAACGATAGAAAAACTAACACCTGACGACTTGAAGCAAATAATTAAAGAGTCGATCAGGGAAACACTCTCCGAAAAAAAACTGAGAAGCGTTTTTTATGAAGTAATCGAGGAAATTTCCCTGTCAAAAGCCATTGATGAGGGCATGAATTCTGAATCGATTGACCAAAATGCTTTTCTCAAAAAACTTAATTCCCGAATCCAATAACCTGCATGGAAATCCAAATAAAGAAAAGCTTCAGCAAAGATATCGATAAAATTCACGACAAAAATATCCTCAAATCCATTTTCGAAATAAAACTGTTTTTTTTCGTGCGGTTCTTACACCGAAAGGAAATCTACAGATATTTCCCTTGATCATTTTTGCTTTTCATATACCTCGATTTCTTCAATAAGCCCATCAGCTTCCGTTAATTACGGAACCGGCGGTAATGAAACAGCTTATAAAATAAAAGATATATATAAAAAATAAATTCGTTGACTCCACTGTAGTTTTCATAAAAGTTGATGCAATTTATCAGATCTGGAAGGTTTTCAGCAATGGCACATTCTATTCGTCTTTACACCATTATTGTGATGCTTTTTTCATTAACCATTGGGGCAGCCCTCTCTGTTCCGTTGTACGCGCAGGCTCCCCAGGAGCAGCAGGCAGGTGAAACCACGCAACCCCTGCAGGAACAACAGGCAGTTGAACAGCCAGCAATACCGACAGAAAGGAGCAATGCTCCCCGAAACGACGGTTCCATTCACTGGTGGCATTACCACAATTCCCCAACCGGCAACCCCTGGTGGAGCGATGAAGATACTGGTTTTAAAACAGGCCTTCGATACTCACTGCTCATAGGAGGACCTGTTCTGACGCTGGCCTGGGGCAGCAACGCATGGAACTGGGGCCAGAACAAGAACTGGCGGTGGGGCCATGAACGCTGGTTCCAGCGTGATACCGATTCTGGTGGTGCAGATAAAGCCGGTCACTGTTTTGCTCATTACATGCAGACACGAATAGCATATTCGGTGTTCAGCTATACTGAACGCTCGCAAAACACCGCCCTCCTGTATTCCGGATTGACCGTGGGTATCATAGGCACAATGATTGAAGTGGGCGATGCCTTCACCGGGCGATACGGATTCTCCTATGAAGATCTCATTGCAGACTATGTGGGTATTGCCTTTGCCCTTCTTCTGGAGAAATTTCCCGCAGTGGACGCCTTTATCGGTTTTACCGCCCACTACTGGCCGACACAGGGTTTCCGGAATGATGAAAACAAATCATACCTCAATTTTGCCGGCGATTACAGCGGATGGAAATACATGCTCAACTTTAAACTGGGCGGATTCGCATATCTGGGATTTGACATGCCTGAGTTTCTGCGTTATGTTCAGTTCGATGTAGGATATTATACCCGTGAATACACCGAATATGACAACCAGGAAGGAGAGTTTGACGCCCGCCGTCACTGGTTTTTCGGTGCTTCAGTCAATCTGCGGCAGGCAGCCCGTGACTTCGGGCGGTTGAACAGAAAATTCAGCTGGGTCCTTGAACAGCCGTTCAAATGGTACCATGTACCTATTGGCGTAGAGAACGACCAGCCCATTGATGATTCATCTGTGGAATAATCATTATTATACGCGATTAAAGATATTACAAAACAGCCGAGCCTCCC
>JAKQCH010000580.1 GCA_029573825.1 Spirochaetota bacterium
TTTTATTTCTGCAATTACAGCTTTCGGGCTTTTCATATCTATCAGCGCTGCGAGCTGAAAATTTTTTGCATGTGCCACATTACGCTCCTTCAAGAAAAATCTCTTTCCGTGTCAGGCATCCGATTACTTCACAATAATGACGCTGCTAATCAGTGGCCCGGACACAAGAATAACGACAAAAAAAACTGCGTGAACTTTCCGAAAAATCACTTCATACCTTCATAATAGTTTTAATTGCCGAAAAAGTGTAAAAAAAATACCCACTCACACCCATATTTTACGCGCAGAATGCCGCCCACCATATACCGGCAGATTTCACAATGCAATCAATTTTTGACTATTATTCCCGGAAAAAAGCAGAGGAGACAGCTTCATGATAGTTGGCACATCAGCCTTTATACTCCGCGATAAGGAGCGCAAAATCATCTTCAAAGGCACGCCGGGGACCGGTGAAATTCAGGATATCATTATATACCCCCCGGCACATTTCCTGCGCGGAACAGGAGGCATGTTTCTCCAATATCTCAACGAACTGCTCATCCCCCAGCAGAGTGCCTTCTGAATTCCTCGCCTCCGTGATTCCGTCAGTATAGAGCACAATTTTATCGCCCCGCTTCAGGAAACTCCTGGCATCTTCATAATCGGGCTCTGCGATATCAATAAACACCTTTCCCTTTGAACGGACCAGATCAATCTCACCGGAACTCCTCACCAGGGCCATGGGGGGATGCCCCGCGTTTGCGGAAACAAGGGCCCCCGATTCAATATCAAGGCAGCAAATACAGGCGGTGATAAAGTTCCCCCCCATTTTACCTTTCAGCAGGTTCTTCATTTCCCGCAGGGCCTCCGCGGGCTGCTTAATGAATTTCCCCCATGAGTTCAGCGACATTTTAACCATGGAGGCAATCAGTGCCGACGCGACGCCATGGCCGGACACGTCACAGATGAACAGCCCTAACTCCTTCATCCCCCTCCGGTAGTGGATATCCACGAAATCGCCCCCCACCCCCATAATGGGTACATACTTATACGCAATTTCCACTTCTCTGAGATCGGGGATGTTCTGCGGAAGCAGGGCGAGCTGAATCTTCTGTGCAAGGAGGATATCCTTCTCAAGCTCTGATTTCTGCTTTTCTATGATAGCGGTCCGCTCCATCACCATCCTCTCAAGATTGTCCTTGATATCCGAGAGGTCCTGATACATCGTTGAGTTCGCCAGGGCAATCGCGGCATACGCGGTGATATTATGAATGAACGTTATCTCACGTTCATTGAAGCGTTTCAGATTAGTCTTTTCTGAAAGCAGCAGCACTCCCAGAAGTTCCTCATTGTTGATAAGGGGGAAAAGATATTCACCGCGCAGCGCGGTAAAAAGCGAGAGTATTGTATCCCGGGACGACGCGTAATTTCCGGATGTTTCCACAAAGCTCCGTTCGAGATAGCTGTGACGGTCCATCAGGAGCGCTTCAATATCTTCATCAAAAGAAAGACTGTTTTCATCTTTATCACGGTAGTTTTTTGAAAAACCCCGCTTTATATAGAG
>JAKQCH010000056.1 GCA_029573825.1 Spirochaetota bacterium
ATCAATAGACATGTCGATGGCTGTACCCCTGAAGCGGTATTCGCTTTCAACCATTTGTGTCATGTACCATTTTTTTATATTGAAGAGGCTCCCATAAAAACGTGAGCTTTCATCAATTGACTGGACGATAAAACCCAGCTGCGTTATTGGCGGAAGTTTCAGTTTTGCGAGGATATCAAGGTTGATTGACGTACCATGTGTTGTATTCATTTCGGACCTCCCTGTATGGTGCTGATATAGTGTTCACGGACCCACTCTTCAATTGCCTTCATGGCTTCATTAAGAGTGACGCGGCTTTCCCAGTGCAGTTCGCGTTTCGACCTGCTGTTGTTGATATCAAGATTTTTGCCGAGAACGCCTGCGGCAAGGCGTGTCATGGGCGGGCGGATATTACATGGTGTAAGGATGAATTCCAGTGCATGACCAATAATCCAGGCTGCACGGAAAGGAATGTTCCCGCGCGGTTTTTTCCCGATCAACGCACCAAGACGCCTAATATATTCTCCCCAGGTAATATCATAATCATCCCTGAAGTGATATATTTTACCTTTTGCGATATCAGATTCCGCTGCAAGGACCGCCCCGTCAACGAGATTGTCAACATAGATAAAGGCGCCGGGAGCATTGCCTCCTGAGATGAGCGGGACAGTGCCCCGCCGGAAAGAGTCAAGAATATCTTTCACCCAGACACTTCCGGGTCCTATTACATTTGTGGGGCGGATGATCGTGTAATCAATTCCGTGCTTCGTGCAATAGCTTTTTACAAGGTCCTCGGCTACAATTTTTGTATCACAGTACGGGATACCGCACGTGACCCTTTCGGCGTTTTCATCGAGACCTTCTAGGTCTCTTGAAAGTCCCAGTGCCGCAACGGATGAAAAATATATGAACCTGGAAATATCATCGGCGGTTGCGTTAAGAAGGTGACCTGTTCCTCCTACCATGATGCGTCCGAAATCTTTTTTACTGCCCCAGTCGCTGGTCCTTGCTGCGAGGTGGAAAATCGTATCGACCCCCTTCCCTATTCCTTCCAGGGTTGTGGGGTCTGTGAGGTCTCCACGAAAGATTACCGCACCTGCGTTTTCAAGTGCGTCACCGTTTTCCCCTGGCATCAGCAGCGCTTTTACTGAATGGCCTTTACTGATAAGCGTATGCGCCAGGCGGGAACCAATAAATCCGCCGGCACCGGTAACCAGTGAGTTCATAGTACCTCCGAATTGAGGGTCAAAGTACAGGTATATACACCTGCATTACTTCATTCCTCACTGATGTGAGGCGTATGTAAAAAAACCCGGGGACCCTGGATATGATCCCCGGATAAGGAAAAAGGAATCCTGGTGAAACTCAGTTCTCAAAAATCCGAAAGGTTCTGATAGAACAGCAGCGTTGCGGGGCTGGTGACGGTGTTGTCGGTCACCACATTGACGCATGCCGGTTTCCCTGAATCGATGGCCCGTTTAATCGCTGGAATTATATCCTCGTCTTTCGTCACGAATTCGCCGTACCCGCCGAGGCCCTCCACCATTTTCTCGTAATTCCGAAGCCCCAATTCCGAGCATGTGGTACGGTCCTTGCCGATGCTCAACTCCTGGGAATGCTTGATCATCCCCCAGCAGCAGTCGTTGTTGATTACGCAGACGATTGGGATATTGTGGCGAACCGCAGTGTCGAATTCCATAGAGTTGAAGCCGAAGGAACCGTCGCCCTGCAGCAGTACCACAGGTTTGTCCGGAAATGAAATCTTTGCCGCAAGTGCGAATGGTATACCCGTCCCCAGACACCCGAGTAGTGCCCCTGCCGGCACAAGCACACCCGCTCTTTCGTCGGACAGGAATCCGGCAAGGCCCCAGTAGCATGTATCACCTCCGTCAGCGATATAAAAGGCGTTGCTGCCAATCGCTTCCTGTATTTGTGCCACAAGGCGCGCCGGGTGGACAGGGTCCGAGGACTTGTCCCGCAGCTCCAGTTCTGTTGTCATGAAAGCCCTGTATGCGTTTTTGAGTGTCTTTATCCATTCATCATGTGACTTTTCCTGAATAAGGGCGGTAAGTTGTTCAAGTACGGCGCCGCAGTCGCCGA
Source organism: Spirochaetota bacterium (assembly GCA_029573825.1). GTDB lineage: Bacteria > Spirochaetota > UBA4802 > UBA4802 > JAGODF01 > JAKQCH01. The sequence goes on from JAKQCH010000056.1 coordinate 2,080, forward strand.
CAAGCCCAACCGCGGCATCACGGTTGCGATTAATTTCGCTCGGTTCAATATCAATCCTTATGACCTTCGCGTCAGGGAAAAACTGCCCGTGCTGGAGCACCCAGTTGAAGCGAATTCCCGCCGCGATGATCACGTCAGCCTGCGGCAGGCCGGTAAGTATGCCCGTATATCCTCCATCGGCAATGGAGAGGGAATGGGTATCCGGAAGGACCCCTCGCCCGTTGTTCAGGAGCGTAAAGGGAATTCCGCTTTTTTCAATGAAACTCTTCAGCGCGTCATCACAGCGGCTCATATTAATTCCGCTCCCTCCCAAAAAAACCGGCCTCTTCGCGCTGTTGATGAGGTCAGCGGCTTCCTGAAGCCGCGCCATAACAGGCAGCGTAGCGTAATCGACAGTACTGTGAGAAGGAAACGGTACCGTGTCTGTTTCCACGGACACATTGAGTATGTCCGGAGGCAGTTCCAGAAACACAGGTCCCGGCCTGCCGGTCACCGCATGCCTGAACGCAAGGGCCAGGTATTCCGGAATGCGGCGTGTATCATAGCATGTCGCCTGCCACTTGGTCACCGGTTTAACCATGTCAATCTGGTTCATTTCCTGCAGGGCCCCGCGAAGATCATCCCGGATCGGGTGTCTCCCGGAAATAACCACAAGAGGAGCGTTATCCAGATATGCATTCACAATTCCCGTAAGGGCGTTGGTAAATCCCGGACCTGCCGTCACAAGGCATACTCCCGGGGCGTTGTTGTATATTGACCAGGCATGGGCCATCATGGCCGCAGCCTGTTCATGCCTGACATCCACTATCCGTATACCGTATTCCGTGAAACTGTCAAGAATGCCCTCTATATGTCCCCCTGATATACCGAACACGGTGTTGATCTTTTCAACTTCGCTGAGATATTTCCCGACAAGATGTCCGCCTGTAATCGATGCCATATAAATCTCCTTTGTTATTAAAGTTCAATTCGTGGAATTTCTATTTCTCTTTACATTACAAAATTGATACCGTCCTGGAACCACTGCGCGTAAAAACTCACGCCCTCGACTTTAAGGTCTCCCCTCGCCGCGGCATTAAATGAAGCGTCAGGGCTTTTGTCGGTCATGACCCTGAAACCGGTTTTTGCGTCTTTCCATACAAGGGCCACATCGAATTCCCACCTGCCCCCTGACCGTGATGAGAGCTTTCCCTTCTCAAAGATGAACAGTCTGCCGCGACCCTTCGCGGTTTTTATAAGAATCCGCGCACTGGTATGGCGGATATGTCGTTTAAACGCCTCGTTTTTTACTGAAGCCCTTTTCAATATAAAATAAAGGGCCCCTAAGAGCAGTGAAAATCTCATACTATTCTCCTTGTCGTTTCAAATATTGATTTTCAAATGATACAACAGTTTTCACAGCACGGTGCACTGATTTGTTTAAATTTGTCTCGATCATAGTGCAGTAGTCATCTAGTGAAAAGTGGTGCGTCACCAGTTGTGCGGCATTTATTTTTTTCTTTACCATCAGTTCAAGAGCTATGTCGAATACATGCCGCTGCTTCCCGTTATAGCGGGCCGTCCCGTACGAGAACACACCCTGTATTTTCTGAAGTTTCAGCCACAGCGGCGTCATATCCAGTTTGATATCGCCTGCAATACCTACCATG
>JAKQCH010000057.1 GCA_029573825.1 Spirochaetota bacterium
GGATCACCACGGGAAGATTAAAAGCTTTTCCGAGAACCTCGGCAAAGGCCTCTGCAGGCCCTCCCATAATATAGAGCTTCTTCGGTTCCACATGCTTATTTTCAAGAAGTTCATGGATTGTATATACCGGCCGCTGATTGATCTCTTCAAGAACCTCATTGACTTCCGCGACAATAATATTTACCGCCCGCTGTATCGCCTGCCGGGCAAGTTCGCCGGGGTCCATACTATTTTCTTCAGCAAGTTTCCTTATTCCGGCAACTGATGCCGCCTGATCTCCGACGCCGGCATTTTCAGAATAATTAAACGCATCGATGAGGGTGGCATCATCCCCACCCTGCGCCATGGCCGGCCCCTTCCTTTCCGGCCCTGCCTGGACACCTGATTCCGTAACGCTGAGAAGTGAATCTCCGCCAATACCGATTGAATGGGTCTTCAGCGCGCGCACCAGTGTGGGACGGTGATTAATGGATATCCCTTCACGCTCAATCAGGGGGGCACCTTCGGCAAAAACGGCGATGTCAGTTGTGGTGCCGCCTATATCAAGAATAATTGAATCTTCAGTGATATGGCACAACGCGATTATCCCCATAACGCTTGCCGCGGGTCCGGAGAGAATTGTCTCCACGGGAATCATCCGGGAAAGTTCAAGGGGCATTGTGCCGCCGTCTGCTTTTAGGATATTTATTGCGGCGGAAACACCATGTTCCGCAATGCTTTTCTCAACAGCATCGGCAAATTGATTATACAGTCGCCACACCGCCGAGTTATAATAGGCGGTGGTTATTCTTCGCGGGAAATTCAACTCTCCGGAAAGCCTGTGCCCCTGGGTAATATAATCTCCTGATTCCTGCACCAGTTCAGCAAGCCTGCCTTCGTGAGAGGGATTCCTTGTGGAGAACTTCGAAATAACGGAAAATACCTTTAGTCCCTTTTTTGAAAACTCCTTCAGCGCCCCTTTCATGTCCTTCGCATCAAGTTCCTGCACCACGGTACCCCGATGGTCAATGGATCCTCGTATTATCCTGAAGTTATCTCCAATCTCGTAACCTGAAGGATTCACGCCGGGGCCGGATGAAACCAGTACCCCGACTTTTTCGGTTTTATCTTCCACAATCGCATTGGTGGACAGTGTGGTACTGATATTGATCCATTCGACAACACCGGGATTCACCTGTCCCAGAATCCGGTCCAGGGATTCCCTGATAGTACCAACGAGATTATTTCTGTCAGTAACAATCTTGCTGGTTGCGACAATACCGTTCTCGTCAGCTAATACCGCGTCAGTGTGAGTACCGCCCACATCAATACCACAGAACATTCCTGTATCCTTATGTGTTTAGATTAATCATGCGTGGCGCAGAAGCATATCATACCGCACAGGGAATAAATCTGCACATGCTGCGACATACCAGATTACCCGATAGTATATAAAAATGAGAGGGCCCTGTCAAGAAAGATATCTCCCCCCGGCTGAATATACACCATATACCGGGGACCACAACAATGCCCTCAGGCGGGAGGATAATAGCATGAAAGCGCAATGAGGAACTGCGCCGGCCCGTATGTGAGCCACGTAAATACGGTACTGTGTGTAATTGGCCGGATAAACTGGTTCACCGCCAGAGTGGTATCCGAAATACAGAACAGCACCGCCCCTGAAGACAGTATCACTGCTTTTGCAGTAATACCGTTATTAAAATGGGAAACGGCAAAGAAAATCATTGAGGAAATCGCGACCATGTAGATGAGGACCGGAATCTTTTTTTCCCCTGTTTTTCTGCAGATCTTGATATAAAAATACACCAGCAGTGTCACCAGGGCAGCAGCAACCGCTGCATTCCATGTCTGAAAGGAATATCCCCGGGACATTGCCGCGATATACAAGATGTGGGCACCCAGAAAAAACAGAAGGCCGTGCTTAATATAATTCACCTCTTCCAGCATCATCAGGGTATCACCGATCAGACCCAGGATAAGTCCAATAATTATCAGAAACGCGTATAAAGAATTACCGGTCACAAAAAATGAAAGGAACCCGAAGACGATTATGGTCATGGTCACAAGAGGGGTGAATACATATTTCAGGGAGAGGATTCTTTTGAAGGCGACATATTCCCGGACAAGAAAGATCATGGAAAAGGACCCTACTCCGAACAACAGCAGATCAAAAAAAGCGGCATTGGCCATGCAGTATTCTCCTCATACAACAGATTCCGGTGTGCCGATTGAATATTTCACCCCCGTTTCTGCGGGGGTGGAATGGAACACTGCAGCTATTATAGCATTGTTTCAGGAAGGAATCGTTATTTTTTATCTTTTTTCCCGTTCTTGTCTTTATCGAAGTAATCCGACAGTTCGCGGAGCAAATCGGGTTTGAAATCGGGACTCATCGCGGCGATATTTTCCTGCTGGATTTCATTATAAATTTCTTTTCTGTGGACAGTAATTTTTTTGGGCGCTTTAATCCCCAGCTTCACCTGGTCGCCTTTTATATCAATAACGACAACCTCGATATCGTCACCGATCATTATGCTTTCATTTATTCTTCTCGCTAATACCAGCATAGCACTCTTACCCTTTCTTCGCCGCGTTTTCCATTTCTTCCAGAATGATATGCTTCACCCTGTATTTGTCGCTTAATGAAACCGCCTGCTTCCCGATTCTTTTCAGGGGGTTGATAATTATCGGCCCCTGAAGGTTTGCCGTCATCTCCTTCGGATTGGTTGGGATTGTAACAATGGCAAACACAAGGAGGCTCTCCTCGCTCTCTGCTTCCACCGCTTCAACATCCGCAGGAGAGATGACCAGTTCGTATTCATGCAGAAAATCAATCGGCCTGATGATAACAAAGGCAAGCTCAGGTTCAGAATAAGCCTGAAGCCATTTAAAGGGTGAATTATCATGTGAATCGAGAATAATGAATCTTTTCACATAATCAAATCCCAGAATCCCTTCAGGGAAATCAACTATCTGCTTCTCGTCGATTTCAATTTCACCAAATGGCCTTGTTTTAACTCTTACTCCCAAAACCGTTCTCCTGTTTCAGTGCTGTTCAGCCGTAAATTTTACCGTAAAAAGTCCATCAGTGTGGGACGTATAGTTTTCGCCCCCACGGAAAGCGCATACTGATGCACACTCTCAAGCCACCTGAAATTCATTATTGTCTCAGGATAATCAATACCTTCGTTTTCAGCTAACATCGCGGTGACATTGGTCCTTTCATATTCCGCCCGCCTCGCAAGCTCCTCAACACGGTTCTGCTTGGCTCCGACAGAAGAGAGGTGCCTGAGGACATTGTCAAGGGCAGTATCAATAAGTCCAAGGTCCCTTCCTCCCACGACCTCCTGGTCGCCCCGGACAAGATCATCTCTGAGCTGAATAACCATCTCGAAAATGGACATGCCGTCAACAGTCACCGTGGGGTCCACATTGTTCGGCGGATTGGGATACTCTGAATTGATAAGGCCGAGGTCCCGAAGAACAGTTGCGCTTCCCACATCTTCAAGCCATATCTGGTGGGGATTGGTTGTTTCCAGCACGATGTTGTCACGTATCCCCTTTGAAGCACGAAGGCTCAGTCCGGCATTGTTTATTTTTTCAATAATTACGTCAACTGTATCTCCCGCAGAAATATTTATTTCCACACCATCAATTCGCATCACCTGGTTCGTTTCAGAACTGTATTCCGATGTGTCCCTGTTGGACGTGAGCACCTGATTCGTCGCCCAGAACACCTTGTTTCCGGGAACATTCACCTGCATATATTCACCGGTCGCAACCTCCCGCAGTACGCTGCCGATGTTTCCCCGGTACTCAACACCAGTCATCGCATCGCCCTGGTTCCCCGCAGTAAGGGTCTGATATATCGCCACAAAGGGGTCAGGGTTTTCCTCTGATCCGGTCTGGTATCCGCCGAAAATCGGGTGACCGGTGCCGCTGCGCGTGTTTGCGATTGTCACCAGCTCTTCAAGGAGCTCGTTGATCTCCGCTGCCGCCGCCTCCTTCCGTTCGAAAGCGGAATATATTCCGTGGGCCCCCTGTACTGCGAGGACCCTGAGACGCTGAAATATTCTCAGAGCAGACTGCAGCGCGGTATCCACTTCATTCAGCCGTGACTGCCCTTCCTCAATATTGGCTCGATACTGATTCACCTCAGTCAGGCGGGACCGGTAGAGCATCTGGTTTGTCGTTGCAATGGGGTTGTCCCTTGGAAGCTGGACACTCCGCCCCGTCGCAAGTGAGTTCTGAATCCGGTCCATATCATTCTGATGCCTGTTAAGGTTATGGATCATTGTATTGTTAAGCATCTGGTTGGTTACTCGTTGCATGGCTTATGCCCCCATTCGAATCACTGTTTCCAGCATTTTATCAAACATTGATACTACTCTTGCCGCGGCGTTGTACCCGTGCTGAAACATCACCATATTCGACATCTCCTCATCAAGGTTAATGCCGGACACAGACTCACGAAGGTTCTTCAGGTTCGTTACAAGCGTTTCCTGGTTGGCGACACGGTCCTTTGCCTGCTGTCCCTGGGTGCCTATCCTGGCAATCAGGGAATTGTAGAACTCGTTAAATGTTGAGTTGGTGTCAACCATCGCGTTCTGCTGACGTGTACGGGCAATACGCAGAGCGTTGGTGCCGTCACCGACGCCGTTACTGGTATTGACGTCCCCGGTACCTCCGATGTCCCTTCCGCGGGCAGCGGCGATTCTGTCGACATCACGCTCAATGGCCTCACTCACCGCCATGTATGACGCGGGATTGTACTGCGGCGCGATGGTTATATGCTCCCTGTCCGGAAGAAATTTCACGATATCATTGACCCTGCGGTAATCGAAGGCTCCCGCGGCGCCGCTCTGTCTGAGGACCCCCGTGAGACCCACAAGGAACTGGCCGGAGTCTTCCATGTGCCGTATCATGAAATTTTTATTGTCATTGTCACGGGCAACCGTGGCCTTGAGCGAAAGCTGATTATTGTGGTTGAGGTATGCAACCACCCCGGCACGGGCGTCATTGATTTTCCGGATAACGGACTGAACAGTATCATTCGGGCCGTAATCGATCTCCACCGTTGCTTCACGTTCATCATTGGTGATAAAAGATATCGTGCCCCTGATGCCGATTGCCGCCGACGCGTCAATGCTGTTATTACCGGCAACTTTATATATCGCAGTCACATCAGCGACACCGTCATTGTTGAGGTCGTGGTTCCCGTCAACATTGTCCCCGATGCGTATCATCCTGAAAAAATCGTTGTTGGTCTCTCCCCGCCTTCCGAAACCATCGCGGTGAACTTCATTGGTGAGGTCCGCAAGGTTAATCGCGAATGAATTCATATCGTTGATGTTCTGACGGAGGATATTATCCCGCGCATCAATGAGCCCCGTCAGGGAACCTCCCTGGAGCGTCAGTCCTGTGCCGGTATCTTCCCACACGACCCGGGAAAACCCGTGATTGTCAGGGTCCGCCACGGCCTTCAGAGGCCTGAAGACTTCTCCCTGCACAAGGTTCTCCCCTGCAATATATACCATCACTTCATCACGGTCGCTCCTGCCCACGGATACATTCACAATCTGCGACAGTTTCTCTATAAGAGCGTCCCGTCTGTCCCGGAGGTCATTGGGATTGTCACCAAGCGCTTCAGACTTTACAATGCGCTCATTGAGGTCGCGGATGCTCCTGGCATACATATTCACTTCATTTACACGGGCGTTAACCTGGCTGTTTGCATTCATCTGCAGGTCATAGAGCTGGCGGTACACGCTGCGTACCTCATTGGAAAGATTTGAAGCCTTTTCACGGACAACTTCACGTGTTGCGCGCTGTTCCGGATACCGGGACAGCTCCTCCCATGACTGCCAGAGCTGGTCAAGCCGCGACCGCAGGGAATTATCCGAGGGCTCATTATATACCTGCTCGATCTGGCGCACGAAATTGTTCCGCGTCTCCCAGAAACCCATTACATTCGTTTCCACAACCATCCGGTCGTCAATAAACTCGTCACGGATTCTTTCCACGGTCGATACTGAAGCCCCCTGGCCCACATTCCCGGGGGTATTGCTCCGATTCAGCGCGGGAAGATACAGAGGGTCTGCGGAGGAAATAATAACACGCTGCCGGGAATAGTCCCTGTTTTCCGCGTTCGATATATTGTGACCGGTGACATGAAGCGCCTGCTGATGTGAAAGCAGCCCCCTCCTGCCGATCTCCAAACCCATGAAGGTAGAACTCATCTGCGAACCCCCTATGCCATCGTGTTAAATATCATCGGGTTATCAATGCTCTTCTCTTCCACTGCCCTGCTGGTATATCCGGTCTTCAGGGAAACCTTCCCCTTCAGGTCCGAAAGGAGCATATTGAAAAACCTCAGGTTATCATTCATCATTTTCATATTTGTTTCTGAAAGGCTCTGTATCTTCAGGATAAGTCCCTTCAGGTTCTCCGCGTCATCCAGAAGCATCTCCCGGTAGTCACTGTCAAACCGGGACGCGATCATGGAAATGGTAAGGTCTGCAGTATTTTGTGTGATGCAGTATTCCCTGTTGAGTTCTTCAAGGAATTCCGCGCGGCTGGTTTCAACAATGGAAAGTGACTTCAGGAGTGATTCCTGCTTTACCGACTGTGTTTCGAGCATACGACCGTCTTTTTCAATAATGGCGTCGCTTTTTGCCTCTTCACAGTTGTAAATCCCCGTGTAAAGCGCTGTTTCTTCTTTTAGTATATTATGCAGCTGTTTCAGAATCTCCATCGAAAACCCTCCCTGGTATAATTCACGCATCCTGCTTCGCCTTGATTGATTAATCGGTAGAAATGCCGGTTTCAATAAGGATTTTTTGTCGCATCAGGGGGCGGGAGGATATGTCTTACGATACTGCTGGATTTTTTGCGGGAGATTTAAAGCGACCTGTCAATTAATTCAGGGTGTTTTTTCAGCCATCCGGAGATTGCATCCAGGATGGTATGCAGATCGCTGATATGCACAGTGCATATTTCGTAGAGTTCCTGATCCGATATTTCAACATAGAAGTGCACCATTCTATTTCTGTATCCTGCAAGTTTTTTTAACAGTTCTGCATGTACTTCATTCAGTATTCCTATTCGCTTCATGGAAAATGCAATGGTCTTGTATTCTGTCACAGCTTCACCAAAGCCTTTTGCAAGAATATGCCTGCCCAGGTCCATAATGCCTTCAAGCGACCGTCGAAGATACGATTCTGCGGCAGCCATATTTCTTATATCACTGGTAAATTCATCAAAACTCTCCAGTGGAATTGACCGGATGTTTTCTATCATAGAAACAACCCATGCCATCTTTTCCGCTACAATCTTTTCCTTTATCCCGGATGGGGACATTATATATCTCCATAAAGTATTGCGTTTCTTCTTTCTCTTTCGAAATATTCGAGGTCCCCGGCCTGTCTCAGGATACACATTTCGTTGCGGGCCTGTTCAATTGCGTCAATACAGTATAGAAGTTCGCCTTTGATTATATCAAGAGCAAGAAATACGGGAGCTTCATTAATTACTGTAAGATCAACTGTGCTTCCGTTGAAAATCTCCTCAAACCCAGATGTAATACTCACCTTCTGATCAATACTCAGGATAAGATCGTAAGGGATAGTGACACCAATATCAATATCACTCGCCGCTGCCCGGTCAATTTCCGACGAACCGCGAACAGCGCTGTATATCTCTTTGCTCCTGCTTCCGAAGACATAGACTTCACGTATCCCGAAGGCCAAAGCAAGTTTTTCAATTTTTTCCATGTATGTATTCATGGTTTATCTCAGGTAATATAATATAGAGTATTCTCGCTGTTATGTTTCCTGTTTGCAAGTTTTTTTTATCAGCTTTATGGATTTGATGGATAATTGGATATTTTTTTGTGCTCACCTGGCAAGGTATTTACTGATTATTCATACCAATACACACACTGTTATTTTTAATCATGCTTCCGAACCACCGAACATACCACAGCAGTCCCGCGCATGGATTGAGCCAGCCGTATTTCGTTTCGAGGAAAATAAGGAACAGGATGAGGAGGAGCATGAAGCCGAGTACCGCCATCAGCCTGTAGGAATTGAGCGGGTTCCATGAACAGTTTTCATGCATTTTTTTGCAATTCATTAATAACTTTTATTTGAAACTATTTTGACCGTTCTATACATTACAGTATAAGGTGTTTTTCATTTCACACAAAATTTTTCCGGTTTCGGGCCGCTGCAATTTTTAACGGAGCACATCTGATGATTGTCGAAAGATAAAGGTCTCATATTTATCATTTTTTTCCAGCTTTGGGGATTTAATAATTTTTTATTAAACCAATCGGGAGGGGCGATGAAAAATTCCAGCAAGTATCAGCGAATGCTCATGTGTATGACCTGCGGGGCTCCGGTTCCGGCTGCTGCCGAGGCGGGAACCTTTACCTGTACATACTGTGGGGCCGCATTGCGAGCCCGGGCAAAGCGCACCGGACCAATCCGCTTTCCCGCCGACGACATGGGGATTGCTCCGGAGAAAGCGGAGCAGGCGCGGCTTGTATCCCTGCGCAAGCAGGCCGAGCATGACGACGGTTCCAGTCCCTATGCCTACAACAATGTGCCGAAAGGCCTGGAGTATATCCACGAGATGAGTTCCGGCGACGAGGCCTTCCTGCCCGCCGCTCTTTCGGCGTTCCGGATGGCGGTGGACCGCTGCGAATCATCAAATTGCGCCTTCAATGACCAGCAGGCCGTGTTCTGGCTGGCAAGCCAGATGCGGAGCGCCTGCATACAGCAGGGGAAGCCTGAGCGGGCCCAGGCGGCCCTGGCCAACGCCTATGACCTGCTGGAGGATCCCGGCTTTTTACAAATGACCGCCTGTATGCTGGCCATGACGTACCTTCGTGGCGGTGATCTCGCATCGGCTGAGGAGCAACTCGGAGCATGCGAACCACGGCCGGCGCTCCTGGAGGTGGACACGGAATACCGATGGTCCCGCGGGACGCTTTATCTGGCCCAGGGGAAGTGGGAGGAGGCGCTTGATATTGTTGGTGACGAACATGGGGATATCCCCTATGAGGGCTCTGCGGTCTTTACCTTCAATTCCGTAAGGGTCGCCGCGCTGGAGAGGCTGGGGCGTGCTGACGATGCAGAAGAGGAGATGAGAAACCTGCTGGAGATCGCTGAATCCGAATATGATGCCGATCATCAGTTGCTGGCAAAAATGTATCGCGGTATGAAGCACTGGGAACCGGCAGCCGAGGTTTTAAAAAGGGTTATTGAATAAATGTACTGATAATCTGCCGGTAATTCCCCCATTGCCGGTATCGTGATGCAGGTGAAAATAATTTAACTCCATGGCTGGAGAACTTTCCTTTGAGTGTGAGAGATATATCCGACCAGTGACGAGAGCGATTTCTTCTTCCGAATCGTTGTATAAAGTTTAAACGGCCCCTTTTAAGGGGCTTTTTTGTATGAATGAAGGGGACGGACAGAGGAATTCTCCTCTCTGAAGAGGCGCTTGTTACGGGAAATTCGCTCTATGAGGGGAGCAGTTTCCAATATATTGAGAATCCCCGTGGGCAAACAACTTTTAAAAAAGGCAACCTAATTTGTGTTGAAAGAAATCCATGGGAGGGACAGAATATGCGCAAGTCAGTCCCATGAACCAGTGCTGATAGCACGGCAAGAATTACACTGACGGGCGTACCGGTTGTCGAGTCGAGAAGGACCCTGTGGCTTCATGAAGTCATTTCCGATAGAATAGCATGCATATACGGCCATTTTTTATAACTATAATAATCCTCGTTGCGGGCGTGACCGGCATGCCATGGGGGTGTGCATTCCATGGAACGGATAACCCGCAAGTGGTCAGGGGAACTATCGATCTCACGGCGTGGGATTTTGACAGGGACGGCGCTGTCGGCCTTGATGGTGAGTGGGAATTTTACCGGGAGCGGTTCCTCTCGCCCGGGGATTTTAAAAAACCGGGCGCCGGCGATCGGCTGCGCTTTATGCGTGTTCCCGGAGGATGGAATCCCGGATGGAGAATCTATTCCGGGTCCATGGCCAGCGGGTATGCGACATACCGGCTTCGCGTCAACACCGGTAACCGGAGCACCGGTGATCTCGGTCTCCGGATCGGCTTCGTGAGGTCCGCGTACCGGCTGTACGTCAACGGTGAGCTGGTCCACCAGGCCGGGGAGCCGGGAACGTCCGCCGCCGCCACGGACCCACTGTATTCGGACGACGTAATTCCCCTGCCCCACACGAAGGGCGGTTATGAAATGATCGTCCATGTAGCCAATTATCATTTTCCGGCGGGCGGGATCATAGGGAGGGTTCTTATAGGGAGCCGCTCCCGGCTCGATAATTCCCTGCGGATGGACAATCTCCTGACAATTGTCCGCGCGAGCATTCTCCTCCTGCTCGGCCTGTATCAGCTCCTCATTTTCTCACTGCAGCGCACGGAGCGTCAGTATCTCTTCCTGGGGCTCATCTGCTTGTGTTTCATACCCGAAATCAGCGGCAGCAACAGGAACTTCTGGAGCTCAGTGATTCCTTTTCTCACCTGGTCCCGCGCGTACTGTTGGTCCCACCTGGCGTATTGTTGTGGCTGCGTGTTTTTTATCGCGTATCTCCGTCGTCTTTTCCCGATGGATGTTCCGCGGTACCCGGCGTGGGCGGCAGTCATTCTCAACGGTGCGCTTGCCGTCGTCATGGTAATGATTCCGGTGGACTACATCAAGTATATGCTTCTCCCTTTTCATCTTATGGCGGCGGCGATGCTTGTTTTTTCCGGTTTTGTGCTCGTCCGCACGGTCGTCATGCGGCGCGGGAACGTACTGTTTATCCAGTTGGGAGTGACGGTATTGCTGCTTTCCGCGATGTTCGACATAATGCTCCCCCTCCTTTATAAGATGATCATCCCCATGGGGGTCCCAGCGGTCAGCCTTCTTCCCGGGGGCACACTGATAATGTGCGCGCTCCAGGTAATCGGCATGACGCGCGAATTTATCCGCACCACGCGGCGCGCGGCCCATCTGGCGGCGGACAACGAAACACTGAAGGCGCTGCTCGGCAAGCGGATAAGGAGCGATCCGCACGGGATGACCGGCAGCATTGAGGTAAAAATTAACACCGCGATCGGGTATCTGCGTGAGAACTACCGGGAAGACGTCTCGCGCGAGAACCTGTCCGCCGCGGTCGACCTGCACCCCGACAATTTCAGCCGCTATTTTAAGATGCATACGGGGAAAAAATACAACGAATACCTGACCGGGCTGCGCGTCGAGGAAGCCATGCGCCTGCTCCGCGAAACCGACGAGTCGATAATTACCATCGCGATGAACGTGGGATTCGGGACCCTTCGCAACTTTAACTACGCTTTTTTTTCCGCAACAGGTCGCACGCCCAGAGATTTTCGAAAATCCCTTCGGGCCCCGGGGAAGGTCAAAAAACAGGGGTGATCCGGTAACGATACATCTTCCTGCCGCCCGCGATTACCGGAATAACCGGCGGCGCCTCTCCACGATGAATTCCTTTTCAATTATCCGTAAACAATCGCCGACCGGAATGGAAAAATCCTGACGTCATCAGTATTTTTCCAGACTTATTTCCCCCCATACATATTATATAACAAAATGCCATGACGTATGAGATTTCTTCCTTTTGTGAGGAGCCGTGCTCCGGAGAGGAAGCACGTTCCGGGATATCAAAAAAGTTATTTTTTAGAGGGAAATATGATCAAAAAACAGATTTATATTATATGCGCTTTGATGCTTGTTTCATTCATTGTTACAGCCTGTGGAGGGGGCTCCGGCAGCGGAGGCGGTTCCATGACCTATACCGTGGAATATAACGACAACGGGGCTGATGGTGGCAGCGTGCCCGTTGATGATACTGAGTATGCGGAAGGGGCGACGGTTACGGTCCCCGGCAACACCGGGGCTCTTGTGAAAACGGGATTCGTATTCGCCGGATGGAATACCCGGGCGGACGGAAACAGCGACACCTACACCGAGGGACAGACTTTCAGCATGGGGAGCGCTGCTGTAACGCTCTACGCGAGATGGACGACACCCGGTATGCTCGATACCTCCTTTGATCCGGGTACGGGGGCGGATAACAACATTAACTATATCACCGTTCAGGGCGATGGGAAAATACTCATTGGGGGAGCATTCTCCACATACAACGGTACGGCACGAAATCACATCGCGCGTCTGAACGCCGACGGCTCGCTTGACACCTCATTTGATCCGGGTATCGGGGCAGATAGTAGCATTAACTCAATTGCCCTTCAGGGCGATGGAAAAATACTCATTGGAGGAGACTTCACCTCTTACAATGGAATGGCACGAAATCGCATCGCGCGCCTGAATGCCGACGGGTCCCTCGACACTTCGTTTAATCCGAATGCCGGAGCAAGTAACAGCATTTACTCTGTCGCTGTCCAGGGCGATGGAAAAATACTCATTGGAGGTAGCTTTATGCGCTACTACTACTCCGATGTTAATGGGATTCGCTGTCGCATCGCGCGTGCAAATGCCGACGGATTCCTCGACAATTCGTTTGATACGAGTGCTGGTGTAAATGACAACATTTACTCTATTGTCGTCCAGGGCGACGGGAAAATACTCATTGGAGGAGCATTCAACACCTGCAAAGGTTCAACACTAAAACGCATTGCACGTCTAAATGTCGACAGTACGATCGACACCTCATTTGTTCCGACGAATTGCGGAGCAGGTGGTTATATTTATTCTGTCGCCCTTCTGAGCGATGGGAAAATACTCATCGCAGGAGATTTCACCACATTCGGCTTTACGGCACAAAATCGCCTCGCGCGTCTGAACGCCGACGGCTCGCTTGACACCTCATTTGATCCGGGTTCCGGGGCAGATACCAGTGTTGCTTCTATGGCCGTCCAGGGCGATGGGAAAATACTCATCGCGGGACACTTTACCTCCTACAACGGCACGTCACGAAATCACATTGCACGCGTGAATGCCAACGGCGCGACCGACATATCGTTTGATCCGGGTACCGGGGCGGATAGTGTCATTTCCGCTATCGCAATCCAGGACGATGGGAGAATACTCGTTGGAGGGGGCTTCACCTCCTACAACGGCACGTCGCAAAATCGCATCGCGCGGATATGGAATTAGACGAGCGCCCGGGGCAGGGGCACGATGCAGAAGAGGAGATGAGAAACCTGCTGGAGATCGCTGAATCCGAATATGACGCCGATCATCAGTTGCTGGCAAAAATGTATCGCGGTACGAAGCACTGGGAACCGGCAGCCGAGGTTTTAAAAAGGGTTATTTAATAAATGTACTGATAATCTGCCGGTAATTCCCCATTGCCGGTATCGTGATGCAGGTGAAAATAATTTAACTCCATGGCTGGAGAACTTTCCTTTGAGTGTAAGGGATATATCCGACCAGTGACGAGGACGATTTCTTCTTCCGAATCGTTGTATAAAGTTTAAACGGTCCCTTTTAAGGGGCTTTTTTGTATGAATGAAGGGGACGGACAGAGGAATTCTCCTCTCTGGAGAGGCGCTTAAGAATAAACCATAGTATTCCGCGTCATTCCCTTCTTATTTTCTCAGCAGGGTAATCTCCTCAGATTTTTTCTTTCCCGCATTCTTCGGGAATGTCTTAATCTCAATGCCCATGCCAATGCTGTCGAGATA
>JAKQCH010000059.1 GCA_029573825.1 Spirochaetota bacterium
ATTTCGTCAATTTTCTGCCGTATTTCATTGGTGGATGATACTGTGCTGTCCGCGAGACGCCGAACTTCGCTGGCGACGATCTGGAAGTTCTTTCCCGCGTCCCCCGCGGCGGAGGCCTCCAGCTCGGCGTTGAAGGCGATAATTTTTGTCTGGTCCGCGATGCCGTTGATGATGTTGACCACCTCCCAGATGCTCTCGATCTGGGTGCCTAAAGAACGGACCCCGGTAATGCTCTCCGCGTTGGTATTCTGTATCTCCTCCATCTTATCGAGGGTCTCTTTGATGAGGGAGAATCCCTTTTCGACGTAATCCTTCGTCTGGTTCGCGATGCGTGCAACTTCGTCAATGCGGGATGCCACTTTTTTGGAGAGGCTGTCGGAGTCCTCCATGGTGGTGACAATTTCCTTGACCGCCGCGGCCTGCTGGTTTGAGGTCGATGAAATTTCTTTTGATGAAACCGTAAGGTCCTGAATGGATTCCGTGAGCACTTCCGTGGTTTGCTTTACCTTTCCCAGGAGTTCACGGGTGTTCTGAATAAGCTGGCTGAAGTGGTGCGCCATAACGCCGAATTCATCATCCCGGGCCATGTCTTCTGCGGATATGTCCTGACTGAAATCACCCTCCTTGAGAAGTTTTAATCTGGTTACGATATTGCGGACTACCGCGCTGATTGATCTCGAAAAATATGTCCCCACCACCACGATAAAAATTATGCAGAGTATCCCGACAACGACCATGGTGTTGCGGAGAGAAAAGAGGGGGGAGTTTATTTCGTCATAGTCGCCCTCTGCCACGATTATCCATCCCATTTCAGGGAGGTTTCGATACTGCAGCATTTTCCTCTTCGCTGTTCCGGTTTCGGGATCGGTAATGGAGTAGATGCCGCTGCCGTTTTTCCGGTTGCATATCTCACGGATGTATTCTGTACCGTCAGCGTCTTTACTGCCCAGGATGTTTTTTCCTTCCATCGAGGGGTGTATAACCAGGGTCCCCCTGCTGTTTTCATGGTCGTCTATTACATACGTCATGCCCTGTGCGCCGTGTTTCACTGAGAGAATTTTATTCCGGAGAACGTCCATTTCAGACTGCCTGATACCGACATAAATTGTTCCGATGATATCATTCCCCGCGCCGATGATGGGTTTGTACGCCGTGATGTACCAGTCGTTTACCACAAAGGCATTTCCCATGAAGGTCTCCCGCTTCATTATCGCGGCATATACCGGAGATGATTCAGGAATGTATGTGCCCACCGCGCGGCTTCCGTCTTTTCTTTTGACACTGGTGGATATCCGAAGGAGCCCTTTCGGCCGCGTCATCGTCTGAAATATCGTGACGGTGCCTCCGATCATGTTCGTTACCCGGTCCACAAGCTCAAAACTTTTTGAGACGAATGTTCCCCCCACGGTCATCCCCGGAAGGGCAACGGGTGTTTTCACATGGGTGACCTGGTCCTCCGCGTTATACCGCACCGGACGGTTGTTGTTCAGCTCGGTCTTGCCGTTTACAAAGTGGTTTGCCACGTTCAGGTTGTAGTTTACTGTTTTCTGGTTAAGCTCATAATTGGTTCTGCACAAATTAAGAAGATGGTCGGTTATGCCGGTGAGCCCCTGTTCCGCGGCGGTGTCAATAATTGCGCCCGCCTTTTTATAGCAGAGAATGGCAATGCTGAGACATGCAATAGTCGCGATGCCGATGCTGCCGAGGAGAATTTTATGGCGTATTGATAAACGAATGGGAATATTCATGAAGTACTCTCCGGAGTCTATAATTATTGTGGTAAATACAATTCAACAGGATGAGCAGCCGCAGCTGCTTCCGCTGTTTTGTTATACAATGATCTGTACAGATTATTCCGCTGTCATATATGACGTTGAATTATTATGTTTTTTATTACTGCCGTTCAGTATATATAGTTCTCCAAACCGGAAGAGCGGAAAACTATTTGTACTGAAAAAAGTTACACGGCTGATTGTACATGGCCGGGATGCTATATTTTATATCTGTCAAGAATAGCGGATAATTCTGAACCTATCCCTTTCATTGATTCCGACGCGCTGGTGGTGGACCTGGTTGAGACGACGAAATCGTCAATGCCCTGTGAAATCTGCCGCAGGGTAATGAGTATCTGCCCGAACGCTGATACCTGCTGGTTCACCGATGCCACAATTTGCTCCGACGACGCGGCGGAGACTTCCGCTGAATTCAGGATTTCATCGAACACCTCCCGGAGCTTTGTGGAGCGTTCCCATCCCTCCCGGATGCGCTCCGTGCCTTTCTCCGTGGAAAGCACCAGATTGTCCGACGAGCGCTGAATTTCGTCAATTTTCTGCCGTATTTCATTGGTGGATGATACTGTGCTGTCCGCGAGACGCCGAACTTCGCTGGCGACGATCTGGAAGTTCTTTCCCGCGTCCCCCGCGGCGGAGGCCTCCAGCTCGGCGTTGAAGGCGATA
>JAKQCH010000061.1 GCA_029573825.1 Spirochaetota bacterium
GTGTCGATAATAATACAAATAATCATGGATTCCTACAATGGATAAAACAGCGGAGATTGATATTACCGTATCTCCCCGTTCATCAAAGCGGGACATTACCATTGATGGCAGCGGAAATATCAAGGCCCATCTTAATTCCCCTCCCGTTGACGGAAAGGCGAACGCTGAATGCATATCCCTCTTCGCAAAGGAGCTGGGAATAGCTAAATCGAGAATATCAATAGAAAAGGGGCTGAAGGGGAAAAGGAAAAAGCTGAAAATTGAAGGTGTTACCCTGACAGAGGTCATCGAAGTGATACGGGGGAAGCAGTGAAACCTTATTTGAGTATGCCGGTGCTGATCGCGGCGCTTCTCATTTTTCCGGTCTGTTCGGGAAAATGGACCCTGAAAGACCGCTATGAAGGAATCCGCGGCACCACACTCCGTGTCTATGTTCGTGTGGCGGAATTTGGCGATAATGAGATGTATACCGAAGAGGATATGAAGGAGGCCCTGCTCCGAAACGCGAAGAAGCGCTGCACTGTCCTTCTTTCATACCATCTCCGGGAATTCCATCATAACAGGGGAGCTGATGGATCTGCCGGAGAATTACACGCAAAAATTGCCGGTACATCAAACCTGAGATTTTTCCGCTGCAGAAATGATTATTGTGAGGCCTTTGTTGATTTTGATGTGAAAGAGATAATGCCGGCAGCCAGGGATGAGAAAATTGAACAGGGAAGGAGCGCTGAATGAAGTTAATATCTGAACTGCAGGTTCGAATTAAACGGGGGTTCCTGCCGCACTTTACCAACGAGCTCTATAAATGGAAATGCGAGGTGCGGAGCCTCGAAATACTTGCAAGCGGCGAAGAGCTGGACAGTTTCTTTATTGAAGTTGTCTATGACGACATGGAAAATTTCCGCAGTTTCATTGATAAGATCGGTAAGCATATCGATAACTTCAGGGTCGAATCAGTGAAGAATATATTAGAGGATGAAATTTACGGCGGGCTCCTCATGGTCACCGGCAAGGTCCAGATTGATAATATGATGGATTACGAGATGCGACTTGACGGCGCTGCGGAGTTTATCATCAGTAAAATTGAGCATGATGAGGCCGGCGTCGGATATACCGGCATATCAAAAAATATTGCCCTGGTGTGCGGGATCATGAGCAGGGATGAAATCAACACGAAATACCTGCTTACAACATATACCACAGCCGAGAAGGAGGCAATCGTCATTCAGCGGTTTTCCGGATACAACGCCTTTCCTCTTGTGATGCGCTTCGATCAGATTGAAGACTTTATCAAGACCCTCCAGCGTGTGTCGCATACCTATTCGCTGTTCCGCATTCTCGATATCGAGGAAGACTATGATATCTCCCACTATGAGCAGATATACAACGCAATTGACCTTCCGGTGATATCCCGCGGTTTTGATGAAATGCCCCTGTATCTGGCATCGCTGCTGGACAGGTTGATGGTGAAGGGGAAGCTGAAGTATGAGGACATAAGCGTGGGGATGATAGGGATTGACGCCGCGGCACAGAGAATCACCCGGATACTGCGTCTCCTCGGATGTTCCAGAGTTCTCGGATATGACAACAACGAGACCCTTATGCTGAGCTTTGAGAACGAGGGGGGCCTTTCAACGACGCAGGAAAATATTTTTAATAATGCTGATATTATCATACTCTTTAAAAATCATTTCACTGATGATGACCTGAACAAGCTGATCCCCGGGCAGATGATTATCTCCCTTATCGATGAAGAGATGTTTGATTTCGATATTGTGAACTCAAAGGGTCTCAAGGAGTTTATTCACGGAAAAAAAATTGATATCTCCGCAATTGTTCCGGGGCTGGTGAAAGGGCTGGTGACATCAGGGCTCCATCACCTTGATGACAGATGTATTATAAAGCTGGCAAAGGATATTTCTTCGTATTCAGGAGACATGATGATGCCTCCGGTATTCAGCGATATTCACGAAAGAATACCTGTCTACATAAAGGATTATGCGGATTCAGTTGAGTGATGAAACTCTTTGGATGCGGCGCGGCGGGAATTATTGTTCGTATGAAATCTCTTTTATCTGCACGGTGGAGAGCGGCTGCTGTCCAAGCTGAAAAATAAGCACACCGCGTATTGAGTCACCGAAGGTGACCGGCACCGAGAGGAAGCGTAAATTTCCGATTGCTGCCTGGGCCTGATTGACACAGGTCTTTCCCTTTATGCTCTCGTTGTAGCACTGGCGGAGAGGGGATGTGATGAAGAAAAACCTGATATTTTTTGCAAAAATTGAATTATCAGACATGGAGTAAATGACAGCCCCCCCCCTGTTCACCAGAATCAGGTCGTCATAGCTTTCCCGGGAAGTGGATTTTATCATTTCAGATATATTTTCCCGCTCAAGGAGGTAATACTTGTTTCCTCCGGCATTCATTCTCTGCAGGTGTGTGAGGGTCTCGATAAGGTTGTGCTCATTTATTATACGGATGGTGTTCTGAATATCAAAACTGTACTGCGTAAGCAGGGGGTTGCTGCGGTTTTTGTCAGGAACCGGGTTTTTTACGGACATCGTTGTCTGGGTTGTGCAGCTGAGAATTATCGCGGCAGCACAACAGGCAAGGGTTCTTCTCATCGTTCCATCCGCAGCGGTGAAATATTTCATATTACCTGAAGGATATTTTAACTGTACATACTAAACTTTCAAGAAAAATATACCTCCACACATTGTTATAATCGTCATTTTAATGATATTACTTTAATTGCCTTTTGCGGCATTCCGGTTTTTCCTACACATATATCAGTGCTACAGGAGGTCCTGTTTCGACAAGGAGCTTTCCCGGGCAGTCATAGAGGTCCCCG